>NZ_JBMDXT010000135.1:0-13248 GCF_048594475.1 Nakamurella sp.
GCCGGCTTCTCGGCCACCACCTCGATCTCCCGCAAGGCCTACGGCGTGAGCTTCGAGGCCGCCTTCGGCGCCGGCAATGCGGTCGTCGCGGACAAGGTCGAGATCGACCTGGAGCTCGAGTTCGTGCGCAACGCCGACTGAGCTGGGTCGACCGAGCGGGGCGACACCGCCGGAACGAAGGCGGGTCCGACCGGTGGTCGGACCCGCCTTCGGCGTTCCCGGGCCGGTCGGGCCCCGGCTCAGCCGGTGCCGAGTTCCTCCATCAGGTAGCGGATCTCGCCAGGGGCGTACCAGGCCAGGTCGAAGTCCTCGGCCGAGCCGAGCGTGAACTCCGCGTCCGCGTCGCCCAGGTCGGCGGCGTCGATGACCGCGGCCGCGGCCCGCACGGCGTCGGCCGCGCCGGCATCGTCCAGGTGGACCGAGGCGACCCGCTTCCAGGGCACGGACGGCTGGTCGACCTCGACGACGGCCCGGTCCCGATCCGGCCGCGGCGTCGCCCGGGCGTCCTCCACGTCCGCCGCGACCACCACGCGCAGCGCCGGTTCGGCGGCCCCGGCCGCGGCCAGCAGACGCAGGGACGCGCGCGAGGCGTCCAGCATCGCCAGGTACTCCAGCTCCTCGTCCGACCAGTCCGGGTACTCCCGCCGCAACTCCCCGGTGACGGCGAAGGCGACCCCGGACCGCACCGGGACGGCCCCGTCGGCCAGGGCCGCCCGCACCCCGGAGACCGTGCTCGGCAGATAGATCCTCATGCGTCCCCCCGCCGGGCCGCAGCCCGCGCTCCGCTCACGAACTGGACCTCGACCGCCGGGTGCGGGCCGGCGTCGGCGACGACCCGGACGCGGGGACCGTCGACCGGATCTCGTCGACCGCCTCGGTGATCTGGGCGGCGAACTCGCCGACGTCCGGGACCGCCTCCCGATCCGCGGTGATGCCGAAGAACACGCCCCCGTTGTACGAGGTGCAGGACACGGCCAGCGCATGCCCGACCGTCAGCGGCGCGACCGGGTACATCGCCACCACCGGATAGCCGGCGGCGTACAGCGGCACCTGCGGCCCCGGCACGTTGGTGATCAGCAGGTTGTAGGTGCGCCGGGAGAGCTGGCCGGCCACCCGGGCCCCGAGCGCGTGCAGCGTCGGCGGGGCGAACCGGCCCAGCTCGACCAGCGCATCCGCGGCGACCTGCTGCCCGGAGTCGACGTGCGGACCCATCGCGAACGACACCTGGTGCAGCCGCATGGCCGGGTTGGGCTCGGCGATCGGCAGGTCGACCAGGTAGGACGTGACCGATCCGGCGTCCTCCCCGGGCACACCGGCCACCGACACCGGGACCATCGCCCGCAGGCTGGTGGTCGCGGTGACCGCTTCCCCGCGGGACAGCAACCAGGACCGCAGCGCACCGGTGATCACGGTGATGATGACGTCGTTGATCGACCCACCGTGGGCGCGCCGCACCTTCTTGAAATCCTCCAGGTCGCACCGCACGCTGGCGAACCGGCGCAGCCCGCTCTTCGCGTCGTTGAGCGGCGACCGGGGCGCCGGGCTGACCGTGTGCCAGGCCATCTCGGCGACGCGCCCGGCGACCCCGAGAAGCTTGCCGGCCACCGCCCCCGCGTCCTGCGCGAAGGTCTTGGCCACCTCCAGCACCTCGGAGGGCCGGGCGGTCAGATCGGCGATGGCGTCCACCACCAGGTCGATGTCGCCGGGCGCCGGATTCGGGATCCACGGCTGGTCGGGCAGGTCGCGGGACCGCCGGGTGACGTCCAGGATCGCGGCGGCCACGTCCACCGCACCGATCCGGTCCATGATCGCGTGGTGGGTCTTGTTGACCAGGGCCACCCGGCCGCCGTTCAGCCCCTCGATGACGTAGACCTCCCAGCGCGGGCGGGTCCGGTCCAGCGGCCGGGTGATCAACCGGCCGACGAGCTCGTCCAGCTCGACCTCGGTGCCCGGCTTGGGCAGCGCCGAGCGGCGGACGTGGTAGGTGATGTCGAAGTCCTCGTCGTCCACCCAGACCGGCCGGGCCAGCCGGCCCGGCACGAACCGCACCTTCTGCCGGTAGCGCGGGACCAGGGACAGCCGCGACTCGATCAGATCGACGATGGTCGAGTACTGGAAGTCCGGTCCGTCCGGGTCCGGTTGCAGGATGGCGACCCCGCCGACGTGCATCGGCGTGCCCTCGTCCTCGGCGTAGAGGAAGGAGGCGTCGGTGGCGGACAGCCGGTCGGTCATGGCCGGACCCTCCCGGCCCGCCGGCGCCGTCCACTCGCGCGGCCGACCCGGGCCGGCCCGCCCACCCTGCTCATCCCGTCATCGTGGCACAGATCATCGGGGCACCGGGCGCGAGTGGTCACCGGGGACGGCGGCGGGAACCGGGGCCGACGGACGCTCGAACAGCTGGGCCAGGCCGGCGACGCTGAAGCAGGCGGCCCCCCACGCGGTACCCCAGTTGATCGCACCGACGCTGATCACCTCGCCGGTGGCCGGCCGCACGAACGCCGCCAGACCGGAGAGGAGGAACAGCCAGGACCCGACCTGGTTGACCACGACGATCCACCAGCCCAGATCGCGCGGCATCAGCCGGAGCCGGCCGTGGCAGACCTCGATGATGCCGATGTGTCCGGAGACCAGGAACAGGACGCAGCCGACCATCTCGGGGGCCCAGATCAGCTTGTCGGTCTGGCCCGCGGTCAGTTCGGTCAGGAACGCGTCGACCAGGCTGACGGCGAAGGCGAGGGTGCCGCAGAACAGGACGAAGGCGGCCAGCCAGCCGGGCCGGTCGGGCTCGTAGGCCCACCAGCGCCAGGGCCGGGCGGCCAGGGCACCGTCGGTGCCGATCCGGCGCGGCGAATTGATCTCCTGGACGAGCGCGACGTAGGCGCCGGTGGAGAACCAGAAGCCGCCGATCAGGAACGTCCAGTCGATCACCGGCAGGGACGCCGACGAGTACTGGGACAGCAGAGCCCCGAGCGTGAACAGCGCGCCGCCGAGGAAGAAGGAGAAGCCCGAGATGTCGTTGCACCGTCGCAACCGGACGGCGACCGCCGGCCGGGCCATGATCCGCTGGACGACGCCGTCCCGGACGACTTCGATGAACCCGCGTTTGCGGGCCTTGCGCGACTCCCAGGTGGCGGTCGACCCGTCGGGGTGTTCCCAGCGGACCTGACTGACCAGGGCGCCCCGGCCGCCGGTGTGCCGGACCTGGGCATCGGCCGGGACGTCGAAGGGATGCGTCATGACGCGCGGACCTCGCTCACCCGCCCATGGTCGCCGATGGCCCTTCGGACCGAATCACCCGGTCGGTATCAATGCGCGATCGGTGGGTGATCACTGGCGATCACCGGGCGCCGCGGACGGGGAGCCGGGTCAGCGACCGAGCCAGGTCGCCGATCGCACCGCGGAGCGCGGACCGGGGCGCCGCGTCGGCCAGGGCCACGCCCCGCCGCCAGGCCCGGTCGGTCGCGGCCCGGTCCTCGGGCAACCGGGCGTCCACCTCGACCCCCGCGAACCGGCGCACCGCCGCCTCGGCCTCCGCCGCGGACCCCACGGACGACCGGCAGCGGTTGAGCACGACCCGGGGTACCGCGTCGGGCACCGCCTCTCCCAGCTCGGCCAGCCCGCGGACCAGCCGTTCCAGTCCGGGCGGGTCGCACGAGCCGACCACGAGCACCACGTCGGCCTCGGCCAGCACCGTCAGCGTCGCACCGTTGCGCCGGGGCGCCCGGGTGTCGAAGGACAGTTCCTCGTCGGATTCGAGTGCGAAGCCGCAGTCGACGACGGTCAGCGGCGCCATCTCCCGGGCGGCGTCCAGGACCAGCGGGATCGCCGACGGCCGCACCTCGGGCCACCGGTCGGCCCGGGCGATGCCGGTCAACAGGCGCAGGTCGTCGCTCAGCGACCAGCACAACCCGGCCAGGGCGCCCAGGTCGAGCCGGCCGCCGGCGGCCAGCCGGCAGGCTCCGGCCAGCCCGGGTGATTCGTCCAGCAGCCCGAACGCCGACGAGACGACCCCGCCGTACACGTCGGCGTCGATCAGCAGGGTCGGTGTCCCCTGGCCGGCCGCCTCGACGGCCAGGTTGGTGGCCAGCAAGGTCCGGCCCGGCGCCCCGGTCGGTCCCCACACCGCGACGACCGTCCCCCGCGGGGGCGGGCCGTCCGCGATCTCGGCCTCCGCGCCGGCCCCGGGCGGCGGCAGGGGGGCCATCGGATCGGCGGCCGCGAACGAGGCCACCCCCTCCACCCGGTCGAGGTCGGCGATCTCCGCGACCGCCACCCGGGCCGCGGCGACCACCGCGTCGACGCCGGCGTCGTCGGCGACCAGGGCGGTGATCCCGATCCGCACGAGTCGCGCCCTGGCGTTCTCGTCGCCGGCCGGATGGACCCCGACGACGGCGACGCCGGACGAGCGCAGCCGGGTCACCGCATCGGTGTCCAGGCGGCGCAGATCGGCCGAGACCACCGCGACGGCGGCCTGACCGGTGGTGGCGACGGCCAGCACGTCACCGATGTCGACGCAGCGGCGCAGCACCGTCATCGGCGAACCGGGCCGGTCCAGGGCGGCGACCAGCTCGTTCTCCCAGCCCTGGCCGCTGCCCGCGGTCAACAGTCCCTGGCTCACCACGACCTCCCCGGCGCGTCAGCCGCTGATCAGCACGACGACGGCCTGACCGGTCGGCAACACGCGGACCAGGCGATCGGCCACGTCGGCCGGCAGCAGCACCGACAGCTGGTACCGGTTGGAGGTGGCGCCGGACAGCCCGCCGGCGGCCGGGGCGGCGACCGACTGCACGGTCAGGTCCCGGCCCACGAGCTCGGTCGCGGCCGGCTGACCGGACCCCGGGACGGCCTCGGTGGTCAGGTACAGGTCGATGGTGGAGCCGTGGCCGACGCCGGGCGGCATGTTCTCCGGCGCGACCGGAATCGCGATCACCCGACCGCTTCCGGCCGGCCCCACGGCGGACGCGGCGAGCAACTCACCCGCGGCCAACGGCGCGACCAACGTCAGACCCTCGGGCGAGCCAGCGCCCGGGGTCAGGTACGCGCCCGCGTGCGCCCCCAGATTGACCTCCACCGCAGCCAGGTCGCCCGCGCCCAGGACGGTGCCGGCGGCCAGATCCCGTTCGGCCGCCCACACCGGCGCGGTCTGCGAACCGGCCGCCATCACCCGGGCGCCGATCAGGACGGCCGCGATCACCAGCAGGATGCCGCCCACCACGCGCACGTTGATCCACCGCGGGCGGGACAGCCGGCGCGGCACCGGGGCCGGCGGCAGCGTCATGCCGAGCCTCCCCTGTCCGTCCGGCGCGACCTGTGCCACACTCTGGGTGGCAAACTACCCCATCATCGGTCAATTGCCCGCAAAAGTAGCCCAACGATGACCTTGACCCCCGTCTCGGGCCTATCCTGTCGTCATAGCGACAACAGAAGGGATCCACGCCGTGGCTTCGGAGCGCTTCCTCACTCTTGCCGACGTCGCCGAGATCCTGAACATCTCGGCGTCGCAGACCTACGCCCTGGTCCGCAGCGGCGACCTGCAGGGCATCCAGATCGGCGGGCGGAATCAGTGGCGGGTCGAGCGCAGCAAGCTCGAGGAGTACATCGAGCAGGCCTACCGGCGCACGGCCGCGAACCTGAACGAGCTGCCGACCACCATGCCCAGCGACGCCTGATGGCCCGCCAGATCACCGTCGAGCTGACCTCAGACGAGGCATTGGTCCTGTTCGAATGGCTCCACCGCTCGGAGGACAAGGACGAGCTCCAGACCCCGACCGCGGGAGAGCGCATTGCGCTGCACGCGGTGAGCTGCGCGCTCGAGTCGGTCCTGGTGGAACCGTTCGCCGACGACTATTCCGAGCTCGTCCGAGCCGCGGCAGCCCGGCTGACGTCCGTGACGGGCGACGACCACCGACCTCGACGGTGACGTCCGGAGGATCGGGCTGATCGTCGCCCGGTCAGACCGCACCGACATCACATGCGGGCCGGTCGATGCCGCATTCGCGAGGCCGGGCCGAGGGGCGTCGATCAGCCGAGCGGTGTCGCCCGCACCAGCAGCACCGCGGCGAGCGGGACCAGCGCCACCGACCGCACGGCCGCCCGCCGCCGCGATTCCCAGGCGGCATGCAGCGCGACCTCCACGAAGTCCGCCCCGACCCGGTCGATCGTCCCCGTCAGCTCGGCGGACGCGCCCGCGACGGACGCCTCCCCACCGGTCCAGCCGGCGAGGCCGACCTGCACCGGAGCCCGATCCCGGGCCAGGCCACGCAGGGCGTGGCGCAGGTCCAGGCGCAGGTCCAGGCCGGACGGCGCCGGCCCCGTCGCGCTGGTCAGGCCGTGCACGACGGTGACCGACCGCCAGGGCACGACGCAGTCCCGGTCCGGCCCCTCGACCACCAGCAGCCAGTCCGGCCCCACCGCGCGCAATCGACCGGCCACGGTCGCCCCGCCGGCCAGGCCGAGCCGAACCGGGTGATCGAGCGCCCCGGACAGGCGCTCCACCGCCGTGACGCCACCGATCGCCACCCGCTCCCGATCGGGGCGTTCCTGCGCCGCCTGCTCGTCGGCAAGCTCGTCGAACCGGCCCTCGAGCTCGTCGAACAGCCGCTCCCACCGCATGGGCCCAGCCTCGCAACGGCCGGGCAGACGGGTCAAGTCGACAGGAAGGCCGACGATCGCTCTTGACAGGCATCGAACGGATCGTCTTCACTGCGAGTCATGTCAAATGACGTCAAATGCAGCGATACACGGGTGAATCAGATCCAGCGCGACCTCATCGACGAAGCGGCGCCTTCGGCGCGGCTCACCGTGTCGGCCTGCCTGGTCACGCTGGGGGCGTTGCTGACCCAGTTGCCCGGGCCGGCCGAGGCGTGGGCCACCCTCACCGGCGATCAGCCGCTCCGGTCCACCGGCGATCCGCTGGCGGCGGTGCAGACGATCCTGCTGACCACCGCCGGTCTGCTCGCCTGGCTGATCGCCGGCTGGGCGGTCGTGGTGCTCGTCGTCGGCGCGCTCACCCGCATGCCCGGACGCCCGGGACACCGGGCCCGCCGGCTGCTGCCACGGATCGCCCCGGCCACGGCCGGCCGGCTGGTGCTCGCCACGGTGGGGGCCTCGCTGATCGCCGGCACCGCCGCGTGCGCGGCGCCGGTCGCCGCCCCGGCCGGCGCGAGCGACCCGTCCTCGGGCCCTGCAGCCGGGCAATCGGTCGATCCGTCCGGCGGGGCGGCGGCGCCGGACGGCTCGTTCACCATCGACTGGCCGGACCCGGCCCCCGGGGCCGGCCCCTCCTCCGAGTCGGAGCCCGGGTTGACGGGGTCAGCGCCGAGCAGCCCGGGTCCGACCCCGGTCCCGCCCCCGACCGCGATCGCGACAGGGTCACCGGCACCGGTCCCGACGACCGGTTCGGCCTCGGATGCGACGGCCAGCCCGACCACCCCGGCCGGCCTGACGTTCCCGGCACCGCCCGGCCCCACGAACGCGACGACCGGGCCCGCACCGGCGGCGTCGAGCCCGTCGAGCGGATCGGCGGCGCAGGATCCGCCCCCGGCATCGGTCACGGCGGCGGCCGGACCGACGCCCCAACCGATCGCGGCACCGCCGGCCGCCCCGATCGCCCCACCTGACTTGTCGGACTCACCGGAGCCGTCGGTGCGGATCGTGACCGTGCAGCCCGGGGACTCGCTGTGGCGGATCGCGGCGCACTCCCTCGGGCCCGATGCAACGGACGCGGATATCGACAATGCCTGGCGCGCATGGTATTTCGGCAATCGCCAGGTCATCGGTGACGACCCGGACCGCATCGTGCCGGGTCAGTTCCTGGTCGCTCCCGGCGAGCAGGTGCGGCAGTGACCGCCGCGGTCGCCGGCTCGCCGGCGGACCGGTCGTCCGGTCACCCGGCGCCACGCCCGTACCTCGCGCCGGTACCGGACTCCGAACCGCCGTTCGATCCGATCGTCGCCCCGCCCACCCTGCCGGCCGCCGGCAGGCGGCAGGCGTACCGCGGAATCCAGGGAGCCCCCGTCCTGGCACCGACCGGTGGGGTCACGCTCCGCGGGTCCCGGCCGGCGCGAGGCGCACCCGCGGCCCGCAACTCAGTTTCCTGCGACGCGGTTCCGTCGTGGTCGGCGGAGCCGGACGTGGGCGTGCGGCGCACCGCCACCGCCCAGCTGCCGGACGTCACCCGGGCGGCGCAGGTGTTCGCGACGGCCCTCATCGAGGTGCTCGGCGGCCGTCGGCCGGTCGGGCAGCTGCGGATCCACGCATCCCCCACCGTCTTCGCCGGCCTGGTCAACCGTACGACGAGCGGTGGGGGCACCCCGATCCAGCTGATGTCGCTGCGGGTGTGCCAGCCCGCGGACGGCGTCGCCGAGGTCAGCACGACGGTCCGCTGCGGACCGCGGGCCCGCGCCATCGCCTTCCGCCTGGAGGGCGTCGACGGCCGGTGGCGGGTCACCGCCCTGGACATCGGGTGAGTCCCACCGGCGGCCGGTCGCGCCCGCGCGCAGCCCGTCAGATGCCGAGCAGTTTGCCCTTGGCCGCGGCGAACTCGGCGTCGGACAGCACGCCGGCCTCCTTGAGCTTGGCCAGCTGGGCGAGCTGGCCCACCAGATCGTCGTCGCCGCCGTCCGCGGGCGCGGCCGGAGCCGGGGCGGGCGGGGGCTGATACGCCGGCGGCGGCTGATAGGCCGGCGGCGGCGCGTACTGCTGCTGGGCGGCCGCCTGCTGCTCCGCGGCCTGCTGGTCGGCGTAGGCCTGCTTCTCGGCGGCCTTCTTCGCCTGCCGGTTGTTGACCGCGTTCGCGGTCGCCGTCGCGGTGCCCGCGACCACGGCCGTCCGGGCCACCGTGCCGATCAGGCCGGGACGTCCCACTCGTCTGAACATGCGCCGCTCTCCTCGATCCGTCCGACCCGGGACCGACACCACCCGGGCGTGTCGAGTGTGCCACGTGCGGCCGGGCGGCTCACCGACCGGCTCGCAACGCACCGCCCGCCACCCGGTCGCGCAGCCGGCCACACCCGGCCGCACCGTCAGCGACCCGGCCGCGGGCGTCGCGGTCACGGCGTTCGCCGGGCGACAGCGTTCGCCCGCCCGGCCCGGGCCGGGCGTGGTCGCCGCCGGAGGGGCGTCAGGGTGTCCACTCGCGCGGCAGCAGGAACCGGCTGGCCGACACCTCGCCGGCCGGGAATGCGGTGGCCGGGGCCCGGCCGAGGATGCGGGCGGCCACGCTGTTCATCGTGTCCGTGTCGTTGTCGAAGCCGCCGTGGTTGACCGCCATGCTCCGCCGGCCGGGCGGAGCGTCCGCGCCGGTCGGTGACCAGACGACCTCGGCGGCCCGCTGCTCGATCGGGTCCAGCCCGAACGCCGCGAGCAACTCGCGACTGGCCCGGATGGCCACCTCCATGCCCAGCAGGGGGCTGTCTGTCGGGTCCTCGAACAACTCGCTGACCAGGTAGAGCAGCGAGCGCCGGTAGACCCGGAAACACGAGTCGGCCTGCTCGGCGGCGTCGGTCATCGTGTAGACGACCAGCGAGTCGATGCCCCCGCCGACCAGCGGCAGCAGGGTCGACGAGAAGTCGTCGACCCGCAGCGCCGGGGCCAGCAACTGCAGGGTGCGCCAGCGCGGTCCCGAGGGCCCGCCCGCCGACAGCACGGCCGGCACGAAATGCGAGTGGAAGATCGCCCCGGCCGAGTGGCCGACCGCGTGCACCGTGATCCGGCCGGGATGACGGGCCCAGAACCGGGCCAGCCGGCGCGCCACCTCGTAGGCCCCGCCGCCGGGCCGGGATGCGATCTGGGCACTGAGCTTGACCGACCACCAGGGCGCGCCGCGGCCGCCGGTCGGCTGCATCGCCCGGATCAGGTTCGCGATGCTCAGCAACGTGTCGGTGAATCCGGTCTCCCACACGAAATGGATGGGATAGCAGCCGTTCTCCACCCACCAGGGCACCTGCTGGCCGGCGATCCGCAGCCCGGCGCTCTCCGAGACGATCCCGCCGTGGGCCCAGAACACCACCGGCACGGGTCCGGTCCGGCCCTGAGCGTGCCGGTCGGCCAGGAACCGCGGGAGGTGCTCGTCGAAGATCGCGTCGACGTCCTCGATCGGCGTCTGCATGATCCCGTCGGTCGACAGCAGCCCACGGGTCAGGTTCACCACGTGGGGGCGCAGCGCCTCCACGTCCTGCGGGTCGCCCGCGTCGAAGCCGTCGTCCAGCGACGACAGCGGGTCGCCCGTCCCGGTGGACACCCCGGGGTCCCGCGGGCGGTCAGCGGGTCCGGTCGGGCTCGGTTTCCTCGCCCCGTTCGGCCCGCTCGACCGCGTCGCGCTCCTCGTACTCCTCGACCCCGTGCCGGGCCCACTCGTCGATGCCCTGGTGGCCGCGCTCTGGCGCGTCGTCGGCGGCAGTCATGGGATCAGCATCCCCCGTGCCGGTGACGATCGCATGACGATGCGCCGGCGGCCTCACTCACTGCCCGGCCGCCCGTGGCAGAGCTTGTACTTCTTGCCGGATCCGCAAGGGCACGGCGCGTTCCGCGACGGCTTGTTGCCGGTCGCGGTGGCCGCTCCGGCCTTGCCGGCGGCCGCGCCGCTGCGCCGGGTCTCCGTACCGCCGTCGTCCGTCGGGCCGCTGTAGGTCAGCGGGGCACTCGGCGGCGGACCGCCCAGACCCTTGCCGCCCAACGCCGCGGGCGTCGCGGTCGGCGGCGCGGGGGCGGCGGCCCGGTCGGTCGGCAGGGCCTCCACCGGGCGCATCCGGCGTCGCACCGGCTGGCCATTGGCCGGGGTGTCCGCGGCGCCGTCCCCGGCCGGGGTCGCGGCGGGCGATGCAGCCGGCGCCGCCGCTGCGCCATTGCCCCCGGCGGCCAGCGCGGTCGCCGCCGCCGAGGTGGCCGTGACCACCGGAGCGCCCGGCGTGGGCTGCTGGGCCTGCTCCGCGGGCACCACCTGCACCTGGAGGTTGTAGAGGAACCCGACGGACTCCTCCTTCAACGAGTCGAGCATGGCCGCGAACATGTCGTAGCCCTCACGCTGGTACTCGACCAGCGGGTCGCGCTGCGCCATCGCCCGCAGGCCGATGCCCTCCTTGAGGTAGTCCATCTCGTACAGGTGCTCGCGCCACTTCCGGTCCAACACGGACAGGACGACTCGTCGTTCCAGCTCGCGGGTGATCGGGGGGGTCAGCGTCTCCTCGCGTGTGGCCCAGGCAGCTCTGGCATCCGCGAGGATGGCCTCCTTGAGCGAGTCCTTGGTCAGGTCGCCGTGATCCTTGGCGATCGACTCGGGGGTGACCGAGATCGGGTACAGGGTGCGGAGCGCGCCCCACAGGGTGTCGGTGTCCCAGTCCTCGGCGTACCCCTGCCGGGTGGCGCCCTCGACGTACGCGGTGATGACGTCGGTGATCATGTGCTGCACCTGCTCGTGCAGGTCCTCGCCGTCGAGCACGCGGCGCCGCTCGTCGTAGATGACGGTGCGCTGCTTGTTCATCACCTCGTCGTACTTGAGCACGTTCTTGCGGATCTCGAAGTTCTGCTGCTCGACCTGGGTCTGCGCGCTCTTGATCGCCTTGGAGACGAAGTTGTGCTCGATCGGCACGTCGTCGGGCATCCGCAGCCGCGTCATCAGCGCCTCGACGGTGCCACCGCCCACCCGCCGCATCAGGTCGTCGCCGAGGGAGAGGTAGAAGCGGGACTCACCGGGGTCGCCCTGCCGGCCGGCCCGGCCGCGCAGCTGGTTGTCGATCCGCCGCGACTCGTGCCGTTCCGTCCCCAGCACGTACAGGCCGCCGGCCTCCCGCACCTTCTCGGCCTCGGCCTTGGTCCGCTTGGTGGCCTCGTCGACCGCGTCGGCCCAGCCCGCCTCGTACTCCTCCGGCGTCTCGGTCGGGCTCAGGCCCTTGGCCCGTAGATCCAGGTCCGCAGTGAAGTCGACGTTGCCGCCCAGCACGATGTCGGTGCCACGGCCGGCCATGTTGGTCGCCACGGTGACCGCGCCGGACCGCCCGGCCTGCGCGATGATCGCCGCCTCCCGGGCGTGGTTCTTGGCGTTGAGCACCTCGTGCGGGATGCCCGCGCGCAGCAGCAGCTTGCTCAGCAGCTCGGACTTCTCCACCGATGCGGTGCCGACCAGCACCGGCTGGCCCTTCTCGTGCCGCTCGGCGATGTCCTCCACCACGGCCTCGAACTTGGCCAGCTCGGTCTTGTAGATGACGTCGGCCTCGTCCAGGCGCTGCACCGGCTTGTTCGGCGGGATCGGCACCACACCCAGCTTGTAGGTCTGGTGCAGCTCCGCCGCCTCGGTCTGGGCGGTCCCGGTCATCCCGGCGAGCTTGTCGTAGAGCCGGAAGTAGTTCTGCAGGGTGATGGTGGCCAGGGTCTGGTTCTCGGCCTTGATCTCGACCCGTTCCTTGGCCTCGATCGCCTGGTGCATGCCCTCGTTGTAGCGGCGGCCGTGCAGGACGCGACCGGTGAACTCGTCCACGATGAGGACCTCGCCGCTGACGACGATGTAGTCGCGGTCCTTCTTGTAGAGCTCCTTGGCCTTGAGCGCGTTGTTCAGGAAGCCGACGAGCGGGGTGTTCACCGACTCGTACAGGTTCTCGATGCCCAGCGCCTGCTCGACCTTGGCCACGCCCTCCTCGGTCACGCCCACGGTGCGCTTGGACTCGTCGACCTCGTAGTCGACGTCCTTGTGCAGGCGAGGGGTGAGCCGGGCGAATTCGGTGTACCACTTGGACGACTGGTCGGCCGGACCGGAGATGATCAGCGGAGTCCTGGCCTCGTCGATCAGGATCGAGTCGACCTCGTCGACGACGGCGAAGAAGTGCCCGCGCTGGACCAGGTCGTTCTTCGACCAGGCCATGTTGTCGCGCAGGTAGTCGAAGCCGAACTCGTTGTTGGTGCCGTAGGTGATGTCGGCGGTGTAGGCGGCCCGGCGGATGTCCGGCGTCTGCTGGGCCAGGATGACCCCGACGTCCAGCCCCAGGAACCGGTGCACCCGGCCCATCCACTCCGAGTCGCGCTTGGCCAGGTAGTCGTTGGTGGTGACGACGTGGACGCCCTTGCCCTCCAACGCATTGAGGTAGACGGGCAGGGTGGAGACCAGGGTCTTGCCCTCACCGGTCTTCATCTCGGCGATGTTGCCCAGGTGCAGGGCCGCGCCGCCCATCAGCTGCACGTCGAAGTGCCGCTGCCCGAGCGTGCGCTTGGCCGCCTCGCGGACCACGGCGAACGCCTCGACCAGCAGGTCGTCGGTGG
>NZ_JBMDXT010000136.1:0-20831 GCF_048594475.1 Nakamurella sp.
GGGGCCGGGGGGCGGGCGCCGGGGGCGCGGGGGGGGGGCCGAACCCCCGCCCCCGGGGGGGGGGGCCGCGCCGCCCGCGCCCCCGCGCCCGGTCCGAGGGCTCGACGTCCACGGACGGCCACGACGCCGGGCCCGGATTCCGGGTGCTGGCGGTGTGGTCGGGGGCTGCCCTCTGCGCGGGCGTCGTCGGGTCCGGCGCCACCACCGGCAGGGCGGGCGGCACGGTCGGAGGGACGGGCACCAGGCGGATCCGGCCAGCGGTGCTCCGCCCGTCGATGCCGGGCGCACCGGTCGGCCCGGGTGGCCCCAGGACCGCCGTCGACCGCTCGGCCGGCGGGACGGCGGCGGGTGGGGGCGGGACCGGTCCGCCGACGGGAGCGGGTGCGGTGGACTCGTCGAACCCGTCCGGGTCGACGTCTCGGTGACCCGTGCCGGGATCGGGGACCGGGACGATCAGGGAGCCCCTCTCCTCGAGGGCACGCTCGGCCAGCCGGGTGAACAGGTCACTCACGGCCGGTGGCCGTGCCGGGGGATTCGCCCGCTCACGCCCGCCCATCGGGTCAGTCCAGGTCCAGGTAGGCGTCACGACGGGCCTGCGTCATGCCCAGGATGTCGGCCTCCGACCAGCCGTAGCGGGCGGCCAGCACGTCGACCTCGCGCAACAGCCGGCGCGCCCGGCCGTGCACCTGCGCCCAGGCCAGGGACGGCACGTCCAGCAGCGCCGACCAGCCGGAGCCACAGTGTCCGCAGGCGATGTCGATCCTGACGTCGACGAGCGGGTCGAGTCGTTCCAGGGCAGCGCCCAGCGCCTCGCGTTCCGTCGGGGTCAGCATCGACGGCAATCCGCCCGCGGGCTCGCCCGGCCGGTGGATCCACTGGACGCACCGGTCGATCAGGGCATGGGCGGCCTGGTCCGCGTTCGCCAGCTGCGCCACCGCCTGCAGGTCGGTGGTGGTCGGGCAGCGGGCGCGGACCGTCGCTCCGCCCAGATCGAACTCGCCGACCGGATCCTGGTCGCCGTCGGGGTCCGGGTCGGGGTCGGGGTAGCCGATGAGCAGGTCGGCGACCGGCAGCCGCACGTCGAGCGTCGTGTCGCACGCCGAGCAGGTCGCGAGGGCCTCGACCACCGGCCCGCGAACGGCGCGGTACAGGCGCAGCAGCGCGGCATCCCGCCGGCCCAACGCCCACCCGGCGGCCGTGCCCGGATCGCCGGTGGGAATCCGGCGGGATCGACCGGCCGGTCGGCGAAGAGCCCGCCCGTCCGCATCCGGACCGTCCGGGTTGCCCGGGGCCGAAGGGCCCGTCCGCATCCGGACCGCGGCGGCGGCCAGCGCGCTCGCTCGCGCCGGCTCCACCAGGGTCGCCGCCCGCTCCCACACCGCCAGCACGGTTCCCGCCTCGATCATCACCCGGCCGCACCCCGGTCAGCCGGCCAACGTCGGTTCCAGCGGCTCGACGACCTGGTCGTCCCGCTCGAAACCCTCGTTCTCGATCTTGATCTTTTCGATCGCCACCGCATTCGCGTTCGCGTCCAGTTCGGGCGGGGTGTACTCGGAGACCCAGGCACGATAGAGCTTCCAGGCCACCACGAGCTGACCGGCCTCGTTGTACATCTCCAGGATCAGGTCCTTGCGGAAGTCCTTCAGCGAGGTCTCCGCGCCCAGTCCCTCGCCGTAGTTCCAGACCTTGTTCGTCCAGTTGTGGAACTCCAGGTCGTGGGTGATCCCACGCTCCAGGACGACCGCGTCGTACTCGGTGCGGCCGGGCGTCTTCCGGCTGCTGCTAGGATCGCCGCCCTCGCGGTGCTTGACCACCTCGGTGGTTCGTTTCAGACCGCCGACCTTGCTGATGCCGGCGACGTAGCGACCGTCCCACTTGATCCGGAACTTGAAGTTCCGGTACGGGTCGAAACGCTGGGCGTTCACGCTGAACTGGGCCACGCCGGCCCACCTCCCTGATGATCCGATCGGACGCGGTCGATCCCGGGCCGGCTCACTGGTCCGGTGGCTGGGTCAGCTGCTGCAGCTGGATGAAGACGAACTCGGCCGGCTTCAGCGGCGCAAATCCGACCAGGATGTTGACGATGCCGCGGTCGATGTCGGCCTGCGTGGTGGTTTCCGAGTCGCACTTGACCAGGTAGGCCTCCCGCGGTGTGGCGCCCTGGAAGGCGCCCTGACGGAACATCGACTGCATGAAAGAGCCTACGTTGAGCCGGATCTGCGCCCACAAGGGCTCGTCATTGGGTTCGAACACCACCCAGCGCAGCCCCTGCGCCAGGCTCTCCTCGATGTACATCGCCGTGCGACGCACCGGGACGTAGGCCCATTCGCTGGTCATCACATCGGCGCCGAACAGAGTGCGCGCACCCCAGTTGACCGTGCCGTATACCGGGAGTGTGCGAATGACGTTGACGCCCAACGGGTTAAGTTGGGCGCTGTCACTGTCGTTGAGGGGGGTTCCGGCCGGTCCGGCGATCCCTCGGAGTTGGGTCGCGGTACCCGCCGGCGCCTTCCAGATACCGCGGGCGGAGTCGGTGCGGGCGTACACGCCGGCCAGGGTGCCGCTGCTGCCAATGTCGCGCATTGCGCCGTTGCGGAGAGGGTCCGGATCGACGATCCGCAGCCGTGGGAACGTCACCGCCGCGTTCCGGTCCCGGATCGACGGGTTGGCACCGAGCCAGTTGATCATCCTGGTCGTGGTGTCGACCCCTGGAGGAATGTCCATCAGATAGAAGCACCGGTTCTGGTCGCAGAATGAGGCGACTGCGCCGGCGACCGAGGCAAGCTGAGGTGTCGCTGCAACAGAAGATCCGTCGAGTGTCGCGGCGGCGGGTATGCACAGAAGATTCACCACTGCAGGAGCGATCCGGACTAGGGCGTCCAATGCACTGGTCAAGTCGGTCGCCCCAATCGCCGAACCGTCGACGCCGTTCTCCAGGGCGAGGAAGCCAAGCGCGTTGGCATCGCGGGTCACGTCGTTGATCGTCCCGGCGCGCGTGAGGTTGCTGCCTGTCGGTTGGGGTGGCTGGCCGAGGCCGCCCGCGGCCTCTTTGACCAAGATCAGCGTCGAGGCAGCGGATACGACTGCGACCACGTAGTGCGGGTCGCCGACGGCCATGGTCAGGTTCCGGTGCACCTCCGATGCGGTGACCACAGTCCGGCCGCCTATCTGGTCCAGTCGGCGCAC
This sequence comes from Nakamurella sp., assembly GCF_048594475.1. Lineage (NCBI taxonomy): Bacteria > Bacillati > Actinomycetota > Actinomycetes > Nakamurellales > Nakamurellaceae > Nakamurella > Nakamurella sp. The sequence goes on from NZ_JBMDXT010000136.1 coordinate 3,187, forward strand.
GACCAGGTTGAATTGAGTGCCTGGGGCGGGGGTCTCCCAGTCGACACCGACCTGCAACCGCTGGCCCCACGTGCCCGGATTGATTGCCGAGACGACTAGCGTGTTGCTGGGCGAGTATCCGGCAGTCAGCGTTCGGCCGGCGGGCTCGGCGGTGTGTGAAACCACGCGGACGATCCAGGCGACTTGACCACCGTTGAGGAAGAACTGCATGACGGCGTAACCCGCCGGGCTGCCGCTGTCCAGCAGCGGGCCGAATTGGCGTAGGAAGCTGTCGAAGCCGGCCACCCTTGTGGCGACGCCGACCGGTCCCTGCGGGAAGTAGTCGACGAAGGCGGTGTCCGATGTGCTCACGCCGGCGATCGGGTGCACGCCGCTCGGAATTTCTTGGACGTACAAACCGGGATACGTGGGTGCGGTCGGCATTGCTTCTCCTTCAGGCAGTTTCGATCGAGTTCCACAGATCGACGTGGCGGGCCGCAACCCGACTCCACGAGTTGGCGTCGCAGTGCGCCCGAGCCGCGTCGGTCGTCCGGTTCCGCAGCTCGTCGTCGTTGAGCAGCCGATCCAGACTCTGGGCCAAGGCCTCAACCCCGGGTGTCGCGCGCTGCACGGCCGGCCCAAGGTCGGCAAACCAGGTGGTGTCCGAGGTGAGCACAGGGACCCCGGTCGACAGGGCGAGCAGGGCCGCCGAACTGGCCGAACAGTGCGCGACTTCGTCGTACGGGAAGACCAGGACGTCCGTTTCGGCAGCCAGTCGGGCCGCGATCTGCGGTGTCGGCAGCCAGCCCCGCTCCCACCGCAGCGGGAGGTCCGGCGGCCAATCGGCGATGGCCGGTGGAATTCGACCGGTGTGATGCGCATACAGGAGCACCTCGCACCGCGGCAGGGTGCGAGCGGCGGCGGCCAGCAGGTCGAGCCTCTTGTGCCGTCCGGGGAACCCGAAGAAGCCGATCGTGCGACCTCGCGCGGACTTTCGTGGCATGTTCCAGGTTTCGCAGCCGAGTGGGATGACCTCCACTCGCTTGTGCGGGTACCGCCGCCGGAGGCGGCCGGCCCCGGCCTGCGTGGTGGTGACGAGAGCGTCGACCACACGCTCCCACGCGGCCGGGTGGTCAAACACCGAGTGTTCGGTCACCACGACCGCGGTTCGGCCGCGGCTGGCGCGGGCCGCGAATCCTTCCAACCGCAGCTCGTCGATGATGGACGGTTCGTGCTGCACGTGCACTGTCCCCGGTCCTGTCGGATCCGGCTCTTCGGCCCGACGTCGGACCGACGGCAGGTTTCTGAGCAGGCGCGCGGTTGTCTCGGCGATTCCACATGCGTTGCCCAAAGTGGGGATCCACATGGTGCGTGCCCGAACCGGCGACCGGGATCGCAGCGACGTGCGGTCGACGGCGTCGAGCACGCCGGGACCGAGCGACCATATGTTCCGGTTCTCGACAACCCATTCGGATGCTTCCCGCCCGAGGTTGCGGGCTTCGCCCGGATGGTCGGCCACCCAGCGCAACTGGCGCACCACGGCCTCGAAGTCCGGGACCGATCGTCGGCCGGCCGCGCCGACCACATGGTGGGCGTGTGGTTCAAGCCCCGTGGCCGGCACAGCGAGCACGAGATCCCCTGCTTCCCGGCAGACGTCGTGCTGGCCCTCCGCATCCAGCGCTACGACTGGCAGGCCGCTCGCCATACCCTCGACAAGAGGCAGTCCGAAGCCCTCGTTGCCGATCGCGAGCAGGACGTCGGCGTTGTGGTAGTAGCCGGCGATGCCGCGGCCGGGCTCGATCCGGTCGACGTAGGTGATCCGCGGGTCGTCCGGGACGTAGTTGTGGTATCCGTAGGTCGTCTTGATCACCAACCGGGCGTCGGGATCGTTGAGGAAGGCCGCCTTCCACGCCGCGATGCCCAGACGGGTGTGCTTCCGGTCGTCGACTGGTGCCACGATCAGGGTCACCGGAGCGGGGCGATCCGGCCGGGGTCGGTCGTAGTAGACGTCCGGGTCGACGCCGAGCGGCACCACCACAACTGGTTGGTTCACTCCGCTTGCCCGGCAAGTCCGGGCCACAAACGTCGACGGGACAATCACCGCCCGCGCCCGCTGGAGTGGTGGGATCCACGAAGGCGGAAGGCGATCGGCCTCCCACATGGTCGAGACGAACAGTTCGTGGTTGTCAAAGAACCGTTGGATGTCCGGACGCAGCCACGAGTGATACACCGTCGGTTGATCGTCGGTGGCCTCCGGTCTGTCGATCATGTTCAGCAGTTCGGGACTGAGCCCGTCGGGGGCCTCGCCGAGGGGAACCGCGCTGACCAGCGCGCCGGACCGGGCCAACGACAGAGCCAAGTACCCGGCGGTGCCGCCGTAGCCGGAGAACACGTCGAAGGAGGCAGCCACCGTGATGCCAGTACCGGTGCCGGTCCGGGGCAGCGCAGGGGCCATGGAGCCGCTCCGCAAACCGGTGTAGAAGGCGCGGTCGTCGCCGAGCAGTGCGCCGATCTCGTCCAGCGGCACGGGCTGCCAGGACGGCGCGCCGATGCTGCGTCCCGAGACGTTCTGACCATGTTCGATTACGATCATCAATCCTGCACCCGGCAGGATCAACCGGCGATCCGCCGGAAAACGGCCCAAGAACGAGCTGTCCTCGCCGCGGTTAATGTCGTCGAATCCAGTCGTCAGCCACGCTTCCCGCCGGTAGACCAGGGACGCCCCGCTGACCACCGATGGGCCAGGCCGCCAGGCATCACCACGCAGCGGCCGGTAGTGCAGCACCTGGGCGAGTCCACAAAGGTCGGATCCCGTCCGGAGTATCGCAGAAACCTGCTCTCGCAGGCGGCTTGGTGCCGACCAGTCATCGTCGTCCCAGTGCGCGATGATTTCGCCCGTGGCCCGTTCGCAAGCCAGGTTGCGTTTGGCTCCGATCGACCGAGCTCCATCCGGCCGTAAGTAATTGATCCGAGGGTCACCCGCCGGAACGAGGTCGGCGACGGGATCGTCTCCATCGTCGACAACGATCAGTTCGCTGTTCGGGTAGTCCTGATGCGCGAAACAGCGCAGCGCATTCTCGACGAAGCTCCGCCGGTCTCGGGTGGGCATGATCGCCGTCACCCTTGGCCGGTCCTCGACGGTCACGACTCGAGCCGGACGGCGTGGGACCGTGCTATTGGCGTTGGCTCATGGATCCAGGCTCGGCGGGCGTCCGGCCAGATCGCGAACCGGACCATCTCGGGATGTTGGATCAACTGCCACTTGGAACCGGCGTCGCACGCCCGGTCGTCTACTCCGACGATCACCAGGGAGGGCTCGGTCCCCGGGCTCATCGCCTTTGACGAGCTGGCCGGCGGGACCCGGAGATATGTGAAGCCGATTGTGGGACCCACGATCGGCCTAGCAGCGATGGTGCTCGGAAATCCGGCGAGCGTCACCGGAGGTTCCGTCGCCGGTCGGATCGCCAAGCCGAGGATCTTCTGAGTCCGTGGGCCGATCGAGTCAATATGCGGGCACACCTCCCGTCCAGCGGTCGCGGTGAGTACGCGATGTCGGTGCATAAACCCGCTCGGAGGGGGAATGTCAGTATTCCGCATGAGGTCGGCGGCCTCTGTGTGAAGTCGCGATCGGCCGAACCGGGAGGTTCTGATGTCGGGGGCGGGGTCGTGACCGCTCGTCGGTGTCACGTTGGTCAGGAGCGAACGAATCGCGGCACATGTCGCAGCAATCGCGCCGAACCCAGCCATGGAACGACCCTGCCGCCAAGCTCGCTTCGGCGGCAATGAATCTCCGGGCCCATCTTGGATCTAGCGACCCGACCGGAACCCGCCACACTACCGGCCCGGCGCACGCGTCAGCTGGTCCGGATGGTTCTGCGCAGCCGCCGTTTTACTGGCCCTGGAAGCGACGGGCGCGTCGGTGTGGCGGAGCCGGGCGACCGCCTCGCCCCGGGACCGGACGCCGACCTTGTCCAGAATCGAATGAACGTGGTTCTTCACCGTGGCGAGTTCGATCGTCAATCTTCTTGCGATTTGTTGGTTCGACATTCCCGCGCTGATCAGGGCGATCACCTCCGTTTCTCGCGCCGTCAGGCCCCATACCCCGGTGTCGGTTAGGGGTGGCTGAGCCGACCGGTCAGCCAACTGTGCGATGCGAAGGAACAACTCGGCGGTGACTCGCGGCGAGCAGGCGGCCTCGCCCTTATGGGCGAGGATGACAGCGGCTACCAGATCCTGTAGGGAACCGTCGCGGGACACGTAGCCGCAGATCCCCGCCTCGGCACAATCGGCGACGTGGCCGGTGGAGTCTGGCACCGCAAGGGCCACGATGGCGGTGCCCGGCAGCCGCGATCTGAGGGCCGAAGCCAACTCCCGACCGTTGCGCGCCGCCATGTCCAGCAGGATTACTTCGGGGGACAGGCCGACGGCGCGTTCGGTGGCCGCCTGATCGTCTGTGGCGGTGCCCAGCACCCGTATCCGGTCGACGGTGGATAGGAAATGCGCCAACCCGTCGCGGTAAAGCTTGATCGGGGTAACGATGAACAGTCCGATCGGATCGACCGGGTTGGCCGTTTGGTCGAGATCCAGACGTGGTTCCATCCGATCAATCCAGTTCCTATGGGCCGGTCCGCATGTCGAGGAGTGCATCTCGCCTCGCCGACAACCTCAACACGAAGGGGCAAATCCGGCAATAGACCGACCGGGCCCTAGTCCAGCGCGACATGAATCCTTCGGCCTATTGGAACGGAGGACCGTTGAGCCCACACTGTGCCTGTGGCACGGCCCAAGACCTCCGAAGGGACGCCGGCGGCAGGTACGGTTGCAGACGATGGCCAGCAACTGCGACCGACCAGGGTCGCTATGGTGGGACTGAGCAAGCTTGTCGACGACATCGTCACAGACCTGCTCGCGCGGCCCGGTGGTTTGTTCGAAATTTGCGCCCGACTACCGGCCTCAGATGATCTCCTTGGCTCGCTACGGCAATCTGGCGCAGACATCTTGCTATGCATGCTCCCTGAGGAGCAGATGCGGTCAAACTGGGAACGCGCGCTCGACGAGCTTCCGCCGCTCGCGATCGTGAACCTCTTCGACCAGGAACGATCGGCTCGCCTCCACGCGCTCCGGCCCCAGACCGTCGACGTTTCTGGGGTTGACGCCGCGGCCCTGATTGACCTTTTGTCAGCGCGCGCTCCCCAACCGGAGGTCTGCGAGACCAGCCAGAGGCCGCGTTGAATGTTCGTTCGCTTCAACAAATAGCAGATCGGGGTTCGGTTCAGGAGTGGCGCAAATGAACCTGCTTATCATGGGGTCGGTCCACCCATGCTCTCTCTGTCAGCCGTACCTGAGGCACTCCGACGATCGGGGATGACTTGTAGGACCCGAGCGGTGGGCAGTTCTAGCCGATTGATTTGGCTCCACGGCAAGCGCGGCGGACGCTCACCGCCGAGTATAATGCGCGGATCGTCGCCGATTACGAAGCAGCGCCGCACCAGGAGATGTCCGCGGTGCTGCGGCGGGAGGCCTGTTCCACTCCCACGTACGGGCGACCCTTTCCGGCCGTCGCAGACCACGAAGAACACATCCCGCACGCCGCGGTTGCGTAGCTCGGTGAAGCACCGAATACCAAACTTGGTCGACTCCTCGTCGCCGTCGCCAGGACCATCGAGGGTCGGGAGCCACTATGCAGAAGCCAGGCTGTTGAGCACCGTCAACCCGGGCCGTCCATCGTGGGTCTGCCAGGGTCCGCCGGTCCGGTCGCGCACGGCGTGGACCGCCGAGGTCGGGAGCGGGTAGGCGACACTGCCCATGACGACGGTGATCCCGCCCCGGCGGGTGTGCAGCACATCGGTGCCGAGCCACAGCCCATCCGTGTAGAGGGATTCGGGCTGCTGGCCGTCGACCAGGACGGTGCCTGGCCGCCAGGAGCGGAAGAAACCGGTGGCGGCGTCCTGCATCCGGCGATGGTCGGTGACCGCGATGGACACGGTGACACCGTTGGTGTCCGAGGTGTCGGTCTCGGCGAGGATGTTGACGGTGCCGACGCCGTGGTTGTCCAGCGCGAACACCGCGACGGTGCGTCGCCCACCTTTGGTGGCGGTGACGACGAACTGGCCGCCGATCGTGAACGCCGACTTGGCGCCCAACCCGAACGATCCGATCTGGGTGTCGGTGGATCGTTTGGTGGACGCGCCGTAACGGGCGTAGACGTTGACGATCTCGTCCCGGGACAGGCCGACGCCGTGGTCGGTGACGACCAGGGTCGGGTTCAACGCGGTGGGCAGGGTGACCTCGATCGAGGCGGTCGTTCCGGCGGCGACGTGCGCGTCCAGGGCGTTGGTGGAGTACTCGCGCAGCACGGCCAGGTGCTTGTCGGCGTACAGGTTGGTCAGCACCTGGGTCAGGTGCGCCATCCCCTGCGGGTCCAGGGTCATCGTGGTGGACTCGACGCCCAGCGAGTTGGTGACGTCGACGGCGGCCGAGGTGTCGATCTGCATGACGGCGCTCCCTGATGCTCGGTGGATCCCGGGGTCGCTGCGGTCGTGCGCGGCCGCCCTGGCCTTACCCGCAGCACGGAACCGGTTATCGGACGGAGGCTCTCGGGCGGTCAGGCGGCGTTGCTGGACCAGCGGCCGGAGGCGGTGAACAGGTCGCTGAACACCCGGCGGGCGGCGTCGGGGATCTGGTGTCCCTTCGGGCGGCCGGCCAGCAGGGTGCGGATGGTGGCGGCGGCCAGGTCGGCTCGGTCGGCCCGTCCGGCGGCGACCATGACGGCGACGGCGTCGTCCCACCGCGCCGGGTGGCTGCCGTCGGCGCGGCACATCACGCTGATGGACCCGAGCAGGGCGTAGAGCACGTCGGGGCGGTGCCGCCAGTCCACGATGCCCGGGTCGTCCAGGACGGCGACCGGGTCGTACAGGGAGGCGGTCTCGCGCCAGCCGATGAATTGGGTGGCCGCGCCCTGTCCGACGCATCCGGCGACGGCGAGGTCGGCGGCGTCGACGTCGTCGCGGGGAAGTTCACCCAGCACCCGGGCGGCGTTGTGCCAGGACCGCATCGACGGCCAGGGCTTCCCGGCGTCCACGACCGTGACGGGCATCTGGTGGATCAGGCTGCGGTGGGCGCGGGTGAAGGCGACCACTTCGGACCGGGCCCGCAGCGCGCCGTCGTCGTGGTGTCGCCCGATCAGGTCGGTCATCGCGGGTTGGGTGGTGGCGGCGAAGTCGGTGAACATGCCGTCCCACCAGGACTGGTGGTCGCTGATCCAGTCCAGGTGCAGGAATCGGTTGGCGATGGGCGCGGACAGTTCCTGCCCGTTGACCGCCATGCTGGGCGGGTTCGCCGCGGCGACGATCGCCACCGAGTCCGGCAGTTGCAGGTCGCCCACGACGCGTTCCTGGCAGACCCGCAGGAGGGCGTTCATCACTGTCGGCGGGCAGGTGGTCAGCTCGTCGAGGAACAGCAGCGCACGGTCGGCTTCGGCGCACCGGACGGCCCAGTCGACGGGGGCGTTGCGGACGACGCCGTCGATCTCGATGGGCAGCCCGGAGATGTCGGCGGCGTCGCGGATGGAGCCGACGACGGTTTCGACGTGCCGGCCCCAGGCTGCGCCGAGCTGGTGCATGGTGGCGCTCTTGCCCGCCCCTGGCTCTCCCCAGGCCAGCACCGGGACGTTGGCCCGGACAGCGGCGGCCAGGACGCGCAGGTGGACCGGATGATCATGATTGGTCATATCGCTGCCGTGCGCGGTCCGGGGCGGCGACCCAAAGGCTTCGACGGTTCTTTCGGGTGGCTGGTTGGTGCAGACTGTCCGTGGTGTCCGACTTCTGGTTCCAATAACCGTGTCGGGGAACTCGTTTCCCGGTCCGCGTTTGTTCCCGTACCATGCGGTTATGGCTACTCAAACCGTCACCACTTTGGTGGACGATATCGATGGCTCCACCGACGACGTGGTGACCTGTGCGTTCGGACTTGGCAATTTCCAGTTCGAGATCGACTTGAACGCCGAGCATCGCGAGGAACTCGAATCGGTCCTGGCGAAGTTCCTGGAGTCGGCGCGCCCGGTCGGCGCGCCTGTGCACTCCCGCCGGTCACGCCAGACGGCCAAGCGCGTAGGGCGTTCCGACCGCGAGCAGACCCAGGCGGTCCGGCAGTGGGCGAAGGAGAACGGGTACGAGGTGTCCGAGCGTGGACGTATCTCGAATACCGTGGTCGATGCATTCGAGGCCGCTCACTGATTCTCCGCTGCGAAACTCCGTCGGCCCGGCAGCGATGCCGGGCCGATTCGCGTTCCGGTGGCAAGAAGCCGGCGCCGGCGTTGCCTGGGCCGCCGCTCAGCGCTGCGAGGAACTGGGACGGTTCATCGGTCAAAGCGGGACTTTGAACGGTGCCCGACAGGGAATCGCGCGTTTGTTGTCGCTATTCCTGTCGGATCGGTCTTGGCGGCGGGTCGATTCGGACGGTGCGGACCCAGTTCGGTGGCTGGGTGGTTCGACCGGCGACGATTGCCGCGATGACCGGCACCCGTGTCGGCTGGTCGGGCCAGGGGGTTTCACCGTCGGTGAGCACGACCACGGCGCTCGGCGCGGGTCGCAGGCTCAGCGCGGCGCGGATGCCGACGCGCATGTCGGTGCCGCCACGCCCGCGGACGTGGCTGATCGAAACCGCGCCCTGGTAGTCGACGACCTCGTGCACGGCGGCGTCCACGTCCAGTACCCGCAGGTCGCGCCCTCGAATGCCCAGCGCGGCGGCAATGCCGACGATCTCGGCGGTGACCGCGGCAAGATCGGACGCCGACATCGACCCGGAGGTGTCGCGGACGGCCGCGATCCGCGGTTGCGGAGAATAGGTGCCCGGGTAGATGACGCGTCCGGCGCCGAGTCTGATGTTGCGCCTGCGTCGGGACTGCCGGGTCCAGTCGGCGTCCGTGTTGCCGCGTCGGCGGGTGGTGGCGGCGGACAGGTCGGCGCGGAGCACCTGCTGCCATGGCACTGTCGGCGGGGCCAGGGTGTCGGTGGCCCGTTCGTGAAGGCCCGCGGGGATGCTGCCACGGCCTCGAATGGCCGCATAGTCGCGGATGGATGCTGCAGTGGCGATCCGGACGCGGCGTCGTTCGATCGGTCCCACGCCGGTGCCTGCCGGTCCGCCGTCGGCGGCGTCGTCGCGGTCGGAGGGGGCGCCGGGGATCGGTCCGCCGCCGGCGCCCGGGCCGCATCCCGGGTACGGCTCGCCGCCGGTCGCGCCGCGCTGTCGGTCGCCCGGTGCGCCCGTTCCGGGCGGTTGAGCCGGCGAGGGCGAGGCTGCCGCGTAATAGACCTCCGCGCACCGATGGTCGGGCTGGCCGAGAGCGGCGGGGAGGATCCCGTAGGCGGCCAGTTCGGCGCAGCCCGCGTCTCGCAGGTCGTCGTTGATCTCCGCGTCGGCGGCGCTGTTCCAATGGTCCCGGTCGTCGGGGCCGACGCCGGCGTCCGCGGCTCGTTCGGCGTGCTCGTGGAACAAGTGGCAGCACTCGTGCAGCAATGCCTGCGCACACATGCTGTCCGTCCAGGTTTCCGGGTCTTCGGCCAGCGCGGCGAAGTTGACGTACAGCCGCATCCGCCGGTCCACTGCGAAAGAGTCGACTCCGCCGAAATTGCAGCAGTGAAGAGCGAACAGCATCGAAGCCATGTAGGGCATGTGGTCCAGGGCCAGTGCCCGCCATCGGGCCAGCGCCCGCTGCTGATCCGGAGTCGGCGTGACCGGTTCCTGGATCGCTGGACGCTCGATGTTCATGCGGCGGTCGTGTGCGGCGCTCACGCCCCGGCCAGCAGGACGTCCAGCGGAACCGCGCGGGTCACCCGGCGGTCGGTGGGCACGCGGCCCGCGCTCCACCGCGGACCGAAGTAGGCCTTCGACGCCGACCGCAGGTAGGGCTTGGCCGACAGCAGCGCAGTGCCGCCGGCCCCGGCCAGCCGGGTCAGCAGCGCCACGCCTGACGTGTCGACCGACTCCGCCCGCCGCCGGTCGGTCTGTTCGACCGGTTCGATATGCGCGTGCAACTCGCCGTCGATCATCCGGTAGCCGGCCAAGCGGGCGAACCCGTGGGCGAACCCGTCGGTGTCGGACGCGGCATCGGTGATCAGCAGGTCGTCGTCGACCCGCAGCCGGGCCGTCCCGACGAACCGCAGGGTGGTCAGGTCGGAGAGCAGTTGCCGGTCGTAGATCAGATCCGGCGGTTCGGTCCAGGTGTCCAGCCGCATCAACGGGAGCAGCCCAGCGCGGGCGGCCCGGCCGGCAGCCGACCGGGCCTCGCGGCGGGACACCTCGTCGGACAGCAGTTGTTCCAGGAACTGGTGGTGGCTCAGCTGCCGGCTCTTGGCCAGCGACAGTCGTTCCGGGAGTGTGTCTTTCATCCCGGACAGCTTCAGGGTGCGCAGCAGCGACAGCAGGTCGGCGCCGACCGGATCGACCGGCCCGGCGGCCAACGGTGACCCCGGGACAGTGTGCGGGGTCGTGGTCATCGGGTGGTCTCCGTGGTCGGGGTGAGGTCCGGGACGGCGTGCAGCCGGCGGCGGCCGGCCGGGGTGAACTCGGACGGGTCGCGGGCGAACCGGCCGGTCGGCCCGCCCGCGGCCGCGGGCAGCTCCGGCAGGGTCGATTCCAGGGCCTTGGCGAGCATCGCCGAGATCTTGGTGACCGAGATGACGTCCAGGTCCAGGGCGGTGCGACAGGCCGCGTCCACGGCCGCCGGGTCGTAGCGGCGGACCAGGTGCAGCAGCCGATAGACCGCCCGCATCCGGGTCCACGGCAAAGGGTCGTCCAGCAGCCGGAACACGTAGATGCCGATGTGCCAGCCGTGCTGGTCGGCGTTGCGTTGCAACCGTTCCAGATCGCGCATCGCGTACCCGACCCGCTCGCTCGGCAGGTCGTCCGGGTCGGTGTGCCGGCCGCCGGGCCGCTGCCGCGGGTGGGTCTTGACCAGCCGGCCCCGGTAGAACAACTTGACCAGTTGCGCGTCCGCCCGAGCCTGGACCTGCGACCCGATGTACTCCGACGGCATCGAGTACAGGGCCTTGCCGATCTCGACGTGATGGTCCCGGTGGACCTTGACCGACCGGAACAGCGGCACGTCATAGACCGCCGGGACCGGCAACAACAGCGATGCCTCGTGCTCGGTGAACACCTCCAGAGGCCGTGCCGCGATCGTTCCGTGGATCCGCATCCCGGCCCGGTCCGTGCACCACCGCCGCGCCGCCGCCTGCGCCTGGTCGAGGCTGGTGAAGTTCTCCCCGTCGAAGAAGTTTCCCCGGACATACTGCACGATCCGCTCGACCCGTGGTTTGTCCTGCGGGGAGCGGACTCTCGCCGGGTCGGTGCCGAACCCGACATGCTGGGAGTAGTCGAGCCAGCCTACCGAGAACCGTGGGTTGACCGGGTCCGCGTCGATCACGACGGGTTTGAGGTTGTCCGAGATCAGGACCTTGAACACGCCCCCGAAGTAGGTCCAGGCCGCGTCGCAGCCGGCGATCACGTCGGCCAGCGTCTGCCCGTACGACAGGTGCACGAACATGTGCCGGGAGTACACCGCGGTCAGGATCAACGCGTGCACCTTGCGCCGCCGTCCGGACTCCGCATCGACGATGAAACCCATCTGGGCGAAATCGATCTGACACTCCACCCCGGGATCGCCGTCCAACACCCGGACCGTGCTCCGGCGGGGCCGGAACCCGCACTCGGCCGTGGCGAACCGGTGCAACGTGCGGTACGGCACCACCGTGCCCGACCGGGCCAGCAGATCCTCGATCTTGACCAGCGATGTGCCGCCGGCGACCCACCCGGCGATCTCCGCCCGGCGGCCGGTCAGTGCCTCCCAGGCGGCACCGTGACCGTTCGGGCGGGCCGGCCGGACCTGCTCGACCACGGCGCCGATCAGATCGTCGCCCAGCGCTCCCGGGCCGGCGTCCCGGACCAGGCCGGCGGCCTGCGCCGCTTGGACGTACCGACGGGCGGTCTTGCGGTCCACCCCGGCGCGTTCGGCGATCGTGCGTAACCCACCCCCGTCAAGCCACCCACGCAGGACCTCACGGATCTCCACCACGTCGACCTCCCGGAACGCCACTGGACCTCCACGCCTGGCAACAGGACGTGGAGATCGAACAAGCGCCCCGAACGGCCGGCGTCATGACACGCCGGTGGTCCCATGACTGGCAAGACAGGTGGTCCCATGACTCTGGCAGAAGTCCGGCTCAGGTGGTCCCTTCACGATGGCGGGCGACACGACTGCTCGGCCACCGCGTGCTGGTCTGGGTGGAAACCGAGTCCTTCCAGTCCAAGTCGGGTGCGACCCGCAAGTCCCGGGTGATCCGACACGTGGTGGATCTCGGTCTCCCGCACGACAACGACGACTGACCGGGCCGACGATGGGCTACCTGGTGCTGGAATCGGCCGGGCATCCGCCGCGCGTGTTCGGTGGTGACTGCGCCTTCTGCGGAACAGGTTTCGCCGAGTGCACAGCGAGTCGATCCGGTCAGGTCGCCGCCTGCTGCCCACGATGCGCAGGCTCGGCCGAGAACCATCGCTTCACACCGCACGCCGACACGGGCGAGCGATGCCCGGCCAAGGGGCCGGAGTGAGATGCGCAGCCCGGCCGGTCGTCGCGGCGATGATGTTCACCGCCGCGACCGCGATCATCCTCATGGGACCAGTCGGGCGACACAAGTGAGCGGCAGTCTCCCGGCGGTATCGCGCTGACACTCAGCCAATCAGCCACGTTGCATTGGAACACTTTTCCCTGAAACCACCGTCAGACTGGCACTCGATCAGCAGGCCGCCTTCCAAGATCAAGGCTGGTCGGGCCCGATCGGTTTGTGGGGAATCAACGAACCGCTGGAGGCATCCATTCTCCAATTCCGCTCTTGGGTACCGGCGGTGGTGGCGGTGGTGGTGGCTTGTACACAGCCGGTTCGATGCCGCGCTCGTGCGATCGGTCGGGGCTTCTGGGTCGCGTATCGGGGCTACGGTCACTCAAGGGAGGCTCCCATCTCTCGAACTCATGGCGTATCTTCCCCAACCCAAATGACTATATCATCGTCCGAGACGGTCAGAAATATGCTTGACTGTGGGATCGGCCTGAGAAAGTCGCCCTCATCGGACATCAAGTACTGTTGATCGATATAGAGACCTCTCGACTCCGGATATGACGATGCGAACGATCCTTTAGTGAACCAGCCACCCGCCCAAACCCCGTTGGGCTTCCGGACCTTCACCCACGACGACTGCTGCCTCTTGATGGCGTGATCCCAGGCGGTAGGAGTGTCAGAATAGCCATGCCTCGACCGCAGATACCGAAGCCGCCGCGATTGGCCATAGGCCTGCCAAGTCAAATGCCGATAATTCAGCGCAAGGGAGACTAGGAAAGGCAGAATAATATAGAGAAAGAGGACATTCCTTGCCAGACCGCGGGGGTCGCCGATAGCAAGAGTGTCCGCATCAGTCCCCGAGACTATACCGGACTCCAATGACTCGCCGCAAGCGAGTACATAAATTGTGGTAAGACCGACGGCAAACACCGCGCCACGCGCTATCGAACGTCCGAAATCCCGATCCTCCGGCCCCTCGCCGCGGGCCCACTTTCGGACGGCAGCATAGATGAGCCCAGGCAATGCGATAATAATGAAGACGGCGACCGCGAAGCTTCCCTCAAAGATGTTCACTATCTGCTCCTGTGGCGTTACAATCTGATCGAATCGGCGTAGCCTTGATGCTACTTCGGGCGAGCGCCGTAGACTTCGAGAGATCCCCACACAGCGGAGGGAACACCATGGCTTTCGGAATCCTTGATCGCTTGGGCGAGCGCCCGGCTGGCACTGGCCCCGTCACGCAGATACTCATGTAGCGACACCATTAGGTCGACGGTCTGCCTGCAATCAAGAAGCGGTTGGGCGGATGCAACCACTTCGCAAGCCCCAGCAGAAAGAAGCATGGCCGGGAATCCTAGCTGAGCGAATGGCGCTTCGCTGATGGATCGACCAACTGAGCATGCTGAGAGCACGACGGTCGCACCATCGGCAAACCTGTGGTGCTCGAGCGCATCGAAGGTTAGGTTCCCGTGCAAGAGGAGACCAGGAAGGCCCTCGCCCTTCGGCAAATAGCCGTGACAGGCGAGGTGAACGATCTGTGCGTCCTCGATTTGCGCAAGAACGTGGTCCGAGGTAGCATTTACAAGCGGCTTCGCCGTGAGCGTTGATCGATCGCCCGTCTGTGGGAATCCACTCGAACCTTCATATTGAACGATCAGGTCGGGTCGCTGTGCATACACGGCTGCGACCTGTGTCGCTTCCGCTACCACCCACGGAATCGCTATCTCCCCATTGGCAGGGTCGGCCATCACAGTTGCCACTCGGCCTGTCTCCTTCGAGCGGCCGCCCGCGGCGACAAGAACGGCCGCAGCGTTGGGAGCGATCGTTGCGTCTAGCTGAGCGTTAAGGCTCCGCCCACGGAACAATGCTGCGGATATCGGAATTGTCTGCATCTCGCCGACGGGAATGAATACCGGCTTCTCGATGTCCGGCCATTCTTCAAGAATCGGCTCGAATACTTGCGCGCCAACGATAGATCGAGCATGATCGATAAGCGCCGATCGGCCAACTAGATCTTCAGGAGGAAGTTTCCCGACACTGGCAAGGATCCCGTCGACTTGACGAGCAAATTCGACGCTGGCACCGGGAATTTGCAGCGATTCCGGCGGCTTTCTGTATTCTTGACCACCAAAGTACCGTACGGCAGCTCCCGCTGCGAAGCCGGCAATCAGATAGATGATGTCACGTCCAGACTCGCATGCGGCAAGAGGCGTTAGGCTTCCCGTGACGGTCGCGAACGGCACTCTTAGCTGAGGCTCAAGTCCTTGGGCCATCTCCACAGTGTTCAGCATTGCTGTCCAAGCTGAATTCTGGCCACCCGACACCAGTGGGAGAGGAGGTGCGGAACTCATAACCTCGAGGACTTGTCGCCCCCACGTCATGATGGTCTCTACCGCGGCACTTGGATCGAGATCGATCCGCTGTCGCACAGACAACCAGGCGCCCTCGGCAATCTTCGCGCGCAATTCATCGTCCGAGAGATCTGCACTGCCGTTCGCGACCAATCCGGTGGCCCAATCCCAGACTTCTTGTGCTTCAGGGTTTGCGGTCTGGAGGATTTGCCGACCCACAAAGCCGCCATCGAGTAGCATGTCGCATTGAATGCCGACGTGGCATGCCTCAGTGACTTGTGTCAGGGCGAAGATGAATTGGTCCAAGTGCGGCCCAACGC
The DNA here is from genome assembly GCF_048594475.1 of Nakamurella sp. NCBI lineage: Bacteria > Bacillati > Actinomycetota > Actinomycetes > Nakamurellales > Nakamurellaceae > Nakamurella > Nakamurella sp. The sequence goes on from NZ_JBMDXT010000136.1 coordinate 18,451, forward strand.
AGCGTCCAAGTTCCCGTTCAAGCTTGTCGTTTACACCTTCCCACTGTTGACGCACAGCGACCACTGAAGCCGCCAGTGCGACGCCTGACTGGCAGACACCGGGCCAATTTTTCGTAAGGGTTGCAATCTGGATGCCCAACTTTGCGATGTCGATAGTCGCGAGCGCAGCGAGCCCGCTCGAAGGTAGAGAAGGTAGAGAATATTTGAAAAATTCGAGAATGTCGGATTGAACCTGATCGGCAGATAGTCGTGACTGACGCTTCATGACCGCCTCTACCTCGGACTTCAAAGCGCGTGTTCGCGCGACTAAGTCGTCCTCAAACGCCGCTCTGTTTCGCTCACGCGCTCTTCGTCGACCCCACATCTTTCCCCCCACGGTTTGCAACTGGTCCACCAACATCCAACATGCGAACTGTAGCAATCCATCGATACGCCCGTTGCTGCGGCGGTTTGCACTGCCATATCGCATGGCGGATTGGTCATTGAGTTGGGTCTGGTCAGTCGGCGACTACTGCAGCTGGCCCGATCCTCTGCGGGTCAGTCAGATGGGTGACGACACCGGCCTCGAGGCAGCGTCCACGTCGTGCTGGTGCTTCATTCCCCCTCCGATCCGTCGCGTGGTCGTCACGGCGGCCGAGCAGGGTCGGAACCCCCGGCGACGCGCAGGCTGTCCACGAGCCCCTTGCTTTGCCACTCGTGCATCATCGTCGGCACCTCGGGCCGCTCGATGATCGAGACACTGATCGCTGGCGAACGAAACCCGAAGTACGCGCCGGCATGGCGTTGGCCAGATGCGTAGCAAACGTGCCGCGCTCGTCCAGGCACTCACCGGCCGCTTCGACAAATACCACGCTGAACTGGCCCGGATGCTTTTTGGACAGCTACGACGCACTGTCCGGGCAGATCGATCACGTCAGTGTCCGTATCGACGAACTCACCACCCAACTCCCTTCCGCCGCCCTCAACTCCACCGATCAGAGCCAGGATCCTGCGGGCGGCGAACGCCCGTTGGCCGTCATCCCCTGGCTCGACCAGACCCCGGGGGTCGCCCCACAGGCAGCACAGATCATCATCGCCGAGATCGGGCTCGAAATCGCCTGCTTCCCCACTTAAGACCATCTGGTGTCCTGGGCCAAGCTGTGCCACCGGGGCGACCATCCAGTCCGGGAACGTGGCCGCGGCGGTAAGGCGGGCAGGGACAATACCTACCTCTGCCGCAGCGATGTGTAGGTGCATAGCTCGATCGCACTCTGGTGAAGTCGTGGAACCAGGGTGGCGAAGGAAGCAATGATGCGGTAGAGAGTTTGCGACTGATCGACGGCATGACCGATGTCCTGATCGAGCCGACCCCGGAGATGGTTGGCGACCACCCGGGAGGATTCGACTTCCCCGATTTGGCCCCCGGTCCGCCCGACGACCCTGCGGCACCGTCCGGCCAGCAGGGTCGTGACACCCGCAACGACGACGCGGTTGAACCTGCCCGAGACGATGGCGACGATCGGCAGGACCGTCGACCCGGCCGTCATCGGCAGCGTGCCGAACGAGCCCTGATCCGTCGGGCGGTCGAGCGGTCTCGGTCGCTGGCCGCGGCCGACCCGGATGACCTGCGCCTGCTCGCGACAGCCCTCGGGTCCGGGGTGGAACTCGCAGCGCTGACAGCGGCGGTGCTGACCACCCCCCCGTGCCGCGACCGCCTCGCTGGAGGACGTCCTGGCCCTGCGGGAAATGGAACGCGGCGACCAGATGGCCGAGGTCGCGTTCATGGAGCGGCGTCGAGCCTTGAACCTGTGGACCGCATTGTCCGAACTGGGCGCGGTCGACCGCCGACGGCCGGTCGTGGACATCGCGGCGGCCAAGGCGACGGTGGCGGCCGTGGCCGCGCTGACGGACGAGGCGGTCGCCCGGGTCCGGCGGGTGGTCGACCTGGCCAGGGGAGCCTGAACGCAATGCCGCGGTGCCGATCCTGGTTCCCCGCGCAGCAGGACCGGCACCAGACCCTGCACCAACCCGGGCGGTGCCGAACCTGCTGGCGCCCCTGCCACAACCAGGTGCCGCCCGGGGCGGAGCGATGCCAGGACTGCTCGGATGCCCTGGCCACGCATCCGTCGCCGCGGGTACGCCGCTCGCTGGCCGAACAGACCAGTGATCTGGAGGTGCTGGAGTTCCTGTCCACCGATCTCGCCGGTGACGTCGCGGCGGCCGCGAAAGCCGGCATCCGTCGACTCGCCGGCGCCCTGAACCGGAGTTGAGTCCACCAGAGTGGTGTACGACCACCGACTCGACCTGACCCTGGCTGACCCGCGCAGGGTGTGTCGGTCCAGGGACGAGGACGGCCACCGCGTGATTCTTCGAAGGACCTCTCACAGTCTGTCGAAGGAGAC
>NZ_JBMDXT010000137.1:0-10955 GCF_048594475.1 Nakamurella sp.
GACCCGCCTGCACGCCGGCTTGCGGGCCGGCCGGTCGACCGCCGACGCGCGGGCCGACGCGGTCGGGCCGGCCGTGGCGGGTGCGGACGATCCCGGGCCGGGCGGCCCGGGCCCGCTGGTCGATGCGGACGCCGCGCTGGCCGCCGGGGTCTCGTTCGTCGCGATCGGGGCCTGACCGGGCCCGGCGCGCAGCCGGCCCGTTGCGGCGGTCACCACCCGGCGCCGGGATGCTCGCAGGTGGGCGGCCGACAGCCCCGACCGTTCGCGCGCCGCCGATCAGGCCGGCCGGCGCGCGCCGTCCGGGTCGGCGGGTGTGTCGGGATCGGCCGGGTCGGGATCGGCCGGGTCGGGATCGACGGTCCCGGCCGCCCGCGCGGGCGCGTCCATCCGCCGGGCCCGCCCCCGGCCGGCGAGCGGTCCGACGACGATCAGGCCGGTGGAGAAGTACATGGCCGGGCTCGGCGCGACCAGGTAGGCGATGGGAATGGAGAGCAGGAAGACCGCGGGTACCACCGCGCCGCCGACCCAGAACCAGCGCCGCTCGGCGGGGGAGCGCCGGCGGTGCCCCAGACCGGCCGCCGTCGCCTGGTCCTCCACCAGGTTGTGCATGAGCGAGGTGCCGGCGATCACCACCGCGTAGACCGCGACCGGCAGCGGCTCGCCCGAGATCTTGCCCAGTGCCTCGGTGGCGAACGGCAGCAGCACCACCCCGAACATCGCGATGCAGCCCAGGCCGATGACCCGGCCGTTCATCGCGGCCAGGCCGGAAACCACCGCGTGACTGCCCCGCCAGAACGAGACGACGACCGCGAAGCTGATGGTGAACGCCAGCAGCGACGGCCCGTTGGCCGCCCACAGCGCGGCCGGGCCGGACCACGCCTCGGGGCTGAAATCGTCGACCGTGGTAATCAGCAGCGTGACCGCGAACGCGTAGATCGCGTCGTAGAACGTGACCGCCCGGGAGAACTCGACGCCCTCCCGGGGGTAGCGCCCGCCCGGCATGCCGTCTCCTCCCCGCGGTGGCCCCGGCGGGTGGTCGGCGACGCACCCGCGGACTGTCCGCCGCGGAGCATGGCACACCGCAGGCCGGGGCCGGGGCCGGGGCCGGGTCACCGCCCGGCGCGGTACCCCCGGCCGCCGCCGTGGCCGTGCTCCGGGCCGGCCCCGCCGGCGCGGCGCGGGCCGTGCGAGTCGCGCTGGCCGGCCCACGGGCGCCGGCCCTGGGCGTCGTCCCGATCCGGCTCGATGCGCAGCGTGCGGCCGCTGACCTTGGCGTTGGCGATCCGTCCCAGCGCGGCCGGGGACAGCTCGGTGCCGATCTCCACGGTCGAGTAGGAGTCGTAGATGTCGATCTTGCCCAGGTCCTTGCCGGTCACCCCGCCCTCGCCGGTGATGGCTCCGACGATGCCGGCCGGCCGCACGCCGTCGCGGTGACCGACGGCGACCCGGTACCGGCGCCCGAACGGCGCGCGGGCGCGGCCGCCGCGCTCCGCCCCGGACCGGGGGCGGTCGCCCGTGGTCCCGGCGGCCGAGCGGACCTTGGTCTTGCGGTCGCGATCGAACGCGGCCGGCTCCGGCGCGGGTTCGGGCTCGCGGCCGTCGTCCCCGGCGGCCAGGGCCAGCAGGGCCGCCGCCAGTTCCTCACCGGTCAGGTCGTTCTCGGCGAGCAGGTCGCGGATCAGCCGGTTCTGGTGCTGCAACCGGCCGACGTCGAACCGGGCGATGGCCTTGCGCAGCACGACCGCCGCCCGGTGCGCGGCGACCTCGTCGGGGGTGGGCGGCACGATCTGCTCCAGCGTGCCGCGGGTGGCCCGCTCGATCGCCCGCAGCCGGCTCATCTCGCGGGGGGTGAAGAAGGTCAGGGCGGTTCCGGTGCGCCCGGCCCGGCCGGTGCGGCCGATCCGGTGCACGTAGGCCTCCGGCTCGCCCGGGGCGTCGAAGTTGACGACCAGGTCGATGCGGTCCACGTCCAGCCCGCGGGCGGCCACGTCGGTGGCGACCAGCACGTCCAGCCGGCCGTCGCGGAGCCGCTCGATGATCTTCTCGCGCTCCTTCTGCGGGACGTCGCCGTTCATCACCGCGGCGGTCACGCCCCGGGCGACGAGGTCGGCCCCGACCTGGTCGCAGGCCTCCTTGGTGCGGACGAACACGATGGCCGCATCGCCCTCGGTGACCTGCAGGAAGCGGGCCAGGGCATCGGACTTGTCGCGGAACGGGACGACCGCGTAGATCTGCCGGACCGAGTCGACGGTCGAGGACTGGCGGCTGACCGCGATGTCCATCGGGTCCGTCATGTGCTGGTTGGCGATCGCCCGGATCGGCGGCGGCATGGTCGCCGAGAACAGGGCCGTCTGCCGGCTCGCCGGCGCGTCGGACAGGATCCGGTCCACGTCCTCGGCGAAGCCCATCCGCAGCATCTCGTCGGCCTCGTCCAGCACCATGAACCGCAGGCCGGACAGGTCAAGGGTGCCGCGCTCGAGGTGGTCGATGATCCGGCCGGGCGTGCCGACGACGACCTGCGCGCCGGCCTTGAGCGCGGCGCGCTGGGGCAGGAAACCGGTGCCGCCGTAGATCGGGACGACCGTGATGTCGGGCATCGCCGTGGCGAACGAGGTGATCGCGTCGGCGACCTGGACGGCCAGCTCCCGGGTCGGGCACAGCACCAGCGCCTGCACGCCGGGCGTCGTGTCGACGGCCGCCAGCAGGGGCAGGCCGAACGCCGCCGTCTTGCCGGTACCGGTCTGCGCGATGCCGGTGATGTCGCGCCCGCCGAGCAGTGCGGGGATGGCGGCGGCCTGGATCGCGGTGGGGGTGCGGAAGCCCAGACCGGTGACTGCACGCAACAGTTCGGCCGGCAGGCCCAGATCGGCGAACGAGGGCTCGGCCGGGGCCGGCTCCGGCTCGACCGAGGGCTCCGGCTGCTCGGCCGGCGCCGTCTGGATCGATTCAGTATCAAGGGTGTCGGACAGGAGGGCAGCGTGCAGGGACATCAAAAAACCCAATCACTCGAAAGAACTGGAGCCTGGGAGGCCGACCATCGGTGGTTGGCCCGGTCGCAGTTCCCGAATGATGAAGAAATCCGTCGTCGAGAAGGCGCGACTCACTCCGCGTAACCGGATCAGTGTAGCGGACGGCCCCGCCGGGCGCTCGACCCGCCCGTCCCCGCGCCGGCGAAGGTGACGAATTCGGTCCCGTTCGCCCCGACACGCCGACGATCGGCCCCCGACACGCCGGGCCGGGGGCCACGAACGCCATCATTCACGCACTGCCGCCGGCGAAGCTGTCGATCTGCGTCGGGCTCGTCCGTCTGAAGGGTCGGGACGCCGCCGCGGCGTCCGGGCGGCCCGCGGGGGCTCGTCCAACCGCCGGAGCACCGAAGGAGCACCGCAATGGCCAAGTACCTGCTGTTGATCATGGAATCCGAGGAGGCCTACGCCAGCGCGGGGGAGGCCGAGCTGAGCGCGACGATGGCCGCGCACAACGCGTTCAGCGCCGAGGTCGGCGAGCTGGGGGCCAGCATCCTGGGCGGCGAGGCGCTGCAGCCCACGCCGACGGCCACCTACCTGCGGGGCACGCGCGGCCCGGACGTGCAGGCGGTCGACAACCCCAGCGCCGAGCTGAAGGAGGTGCTCGGCGGCTACTACCTGATCGAGGCGCCGAACGACGACGTCGCCACGGCGGTGGCCAAGCGCTGCCCGGCCGGCACCGGCTACATCGAGCTGCGGCCGATCTGGGCGTTCGACTGACCGGCCGGGAGGGCGCGGGTGCGGCGGACCACCCCCGGGCCGTCGCGGCCCGGGCGCAACGCGAGCTCTCCGGGCGCGTGCTGGCGCTGACGCTGCGGTCCGTCCGCGACCTGGACATCGCCGAGGAGTCGACCGCCGACGCGTTCCTGCTCGCGGTCCAGACCTGGCCGGACCGTGGTGTGCCGGCGTCGGTCGAGGCCTGGCTGGTGACGGCGGCACGCCGCCGGGCGATCGACCGGAGCCGGGCGGCCCGGGCGGCGCGGGTGGCGCTGATCCGGGGCGGCGGCGGCCTGCGTCAGGTCCATCCGGCCGACGTCAGCACCGAGATCGGCGTCGTCGGCGACGAGGAGCTGCGGCTGGTGGTGCTGTGCTGCGACCCGCGGATCGGCGAGGCCGACCGGATCGCCCTCACCCTGCGGCTGGCCTGCGGCGTGCCGACCGCCGCGATCGCGGCCGCGTTCCTGGTCGGCGAGCCGGCGTTGGCGGCCCGGCTCACCCGGGCAAAGAAGCGGCTCGCGGCGGCCGGCCCGGCCCTGGACCTGCCCGACGACGCCACGGTGGATGCGCGGCTGCCGGTGGTGCGCCGGGTGGTCCACCTGGCCTTCACCCTGGGCCACACGGCCGGCGCCGGGACCGGCCTGACCGACGACGATCTGGCCGACCGGGCCCAGTACCTGGCCACCGCGCTGCGGGTGCTGCGGCCGGCCGACCCGGAGTTCACCGGCCTGCTCGCGCTGATCGTGCTGACCAGGGCGCGGGCCGGTGGCCGGTTCGACGGGGCCGGCGATCAGGTGCTGCTGGCCGAGGCCGACCGGTCCCGGTGGGACCGGGAGATGATCCGGCGCGGGCTGCTGCTGACCCGCGCCGCGCTGGCCGGCTCCCGGACGGCGCCCGGGCCGATGGCGCTGCAGGCCGCCATCGCGGCCGAGCACGCGATCGCGCCGAGCCTGCCCGGGACCAACTGGCGCCGGGTGGTCGATCTCTACGGGGCGCTGCTGTCGGTCGAACCCTCACCGACCCTGGCGCTGGCCCGCTGCGTCGCGGTCGGGCAGCTGGCCGGGCCGGCGGCCGGCCTGCGCGACCTGGACGAGGTGATCGCGCTCGGCGGCCTGGACCGCTATCCCTACGCGCAGGCCGCCCGGGCGAGCCTGCTCGACGCGCTCGGGCGCCGGGCCGAGGCGCGCGCCGGCTGGGCCGCGGCCGCCGCCCGCGCCCGCACCGAGGCCGAACGCGAATTCTTTCTCGCCCGGGCCGGGTGATTCCTGGCAGGCGGGCGGCACATTGGGCAGACTTGACCCTGCAGTTGATCACCGGCCGCGCGCCGGCGCCCGGGCGTCGGCCGGGCCGGGGATCGAACCGACCGGTGGGGCAGAGAGGGGATCAACGATGATCACGGACAAGGGCGTCGCGGTGCCGGAGGACATGGCCCAGGCGCTGGCCGCCGACCAGGGCGCGCTGGAGGCGTTCCAGGCGTTGCGGCCGGACGATCAGCGGGTCTACGTGAAGTGGATCGGCGCCGGAGACGGTGCCGACGGGCGGCGGGCCCGGCTCGACGGTCTCGGCGAGCACGTCAAGGCCTACCAGCGCCGACCGGCCGAGGAGCACGGGTCCCCGCACCCGCTGCAGGACCTGTAGGCCGCGCGGCCGGGGTCGGCGGTCCGGTGACCACCACCACCCTGCCCATCTTCCCGCTGGGCACCGTGCTGTTCCCCGGTGCCCAGCTGCCGCTGCGCATCTTCGAGCCGCGTTACCGCGCCCTGATCGAGGATGTGCTCGAGCGTCCGGACGGCGCCCGCGAGTTCGGGGTGGTGGCCATCCGGTCCGGGGTCGAGGTGGGCGTGCATGGGGTGCAGAGCCTGTACGAGGTCGGCTGCATCGCCGAGATCCGGCACATCCAGCCGTTCACCGCCGGCACGTTCGACGTGATGACCAGGGGCACCCGGCGCTTCCGGATGCACCGGGTGCACCCGCCGGTGGCCGATCGGGCGGACCGGGCCGAGGTCGAACTGCTGACCGACGCCCCGACCACCCGGAGCCGGGACCTGGCCGAGCGGGCCACCCGGCTGTTCCGGCGGTACCGGCGGGCGGTGCTCGAGGCGCGCGGCCTGGACGCGGCGTCCCCGTTCGCCGTTCCGGACGACCCGGTCGCCTGCGCGTTCACCATCTCGTCGGTGGTCGCCCTGGATCTGACCGACCGGCAGCGGCTGCTCGAGGCGGACACCCTGGACGGGCGGCTGCAGCTGCTGGTCGAACTGCTGAACCGGGAGCTGGCCCTGATCGGGCGGCTGTCGACCAGGGCCGGCGAGGAGCTGGCCCGCGGGCCGTACTCGCCGAACTGACCGGGTGGGAACACCCGGGTGCCGGCGGCGGTTGTCAGTAGGCGTGAGTGCAGTGAGCGTGAACAACGAATCCTTGACCACCGCCGACGGCGTCCGGCTCTCGGTGCTCGACCTGGCCGGCGTGGGAGTCGGCGCCACGGTGACCGAGGCGCTGGCCGCCACCACGGCCCTGGCCGTGCGGGCCGAGCAGCTCGGCTACCACCGGTTCTGGGTCGCCGAGCACCACGGCATGCCCGCGGTCGCGGCCGCGGCCCCGGCCGTGCTGCTGGCCCATCTGGGCGCCCGGACCTCCACCATCCGGCTCGGCTCGGGCGGCGTGATGCTGCCCAACCACGCCCCGATGGTGGTGGCCGAGCAGTTCGGCACGCTGGCCGCGCTGTACCCCGGCCGGATCGACCTGGGTCTGGGCCGCGCCCCCGGCTCCGATCAGCTGACCGCGTACGCGCTGCGCCGCCGGATGGACCCGTCGGGCCCCGATGACTTCGCCGACCAGATCGCCGAACTGGTCCACTTCATGCAGGACGACTTCCCGGCCGACCACCCGTTCGCGGCCATCCGCACGACGCCCGCCGTCCCGGTGCCGCTGTACATCCTCGGCTCGTCCGACTACGGCGCCCGGCTGGCCGCCCGGCTGGGGCTGCCGTACGCGTTCGCGCACCACTTCGCCGGGGCCGGCGGCGGCACGGGGGCGGCGCTGGACCTGTACCGCGACCGGTTCCGGCCGTCCGCGGTGCTGGCCGAGCCGTACCCGATGATCGGGGTGAGCGCGCTGGCCGCGGACACCGAGGAGCAGGCGCGGTTCGAGGCGCGCTCGGGGGCCCTGTCGATGCTGCTGCTGCGGACCGGACGGTTGCAGGAGATCCCGACTCCGGAGCAGGCGGCCGCCTACCCGTACACGAACGCCGAGCTCGACCTGGTGCGGGCGATGGGACGGGCCGAGATCGTCGGCTCCGCCGACCAGGTCGCCGCGGGCCTGGACGAGCTGGCCCGGCGCTACGGCGTCCGGGAGATGATCATCTCGACCCGGGCGCACGGCCTGCCGGCCAAGCTGCGCTCGATGGAGCTGATCGCCCGGGCGGCCGCGGCGGTGCCGGCGGGCGCCTGACCCGGCCCCCGGCCCGGCCGGCCGAACCCGCCGGTCGGAGGGGGGTGGGCCGGCCCGCGCCGGGCCCGTTCGGGGGCGACTGCTCATCCGAACGGACCAGCCGCGCCGGCTCGTCCGGTCACCGGGGCGGCGCGGGCGCCCGTAGGATCAGCCGGGTCCGCCGTCCCCGCCCCCTAGGAACGAGACACGTGCTCCGCGATCGCACCGCCGGCTCCCTGCGCCCCTCCGACGCCGGCACCACCGTCACCCTGGCCGGCTGGGTCGCCCGCCGCCGCGACCACGGCGGGGTGATCTTCATCGACCTGCGGGACGCCTCCGGCGTGGCCCAGGTGGTGTTCCACTCCGGGGACGTGCTGGCCGCGGCCCATCACCTGCGCAGCGAGTACTGCGTGCGGGTGACCGGCACGGTCGCCGTCCGGCCGGAGGGCAACGAGAACCCCGAGCTGCCGACCGGCGGCATCGAGGTCGAGGCGGTCACCCTCGAGGTGCTGTCCGAGTCGGCCCCCCTGCCGTTCCAGATCGACGACAGCGTCGGCGTCGGCGAGGAGACCCGGCTCAAGTACCGCTACCTGGACCTGCGCCGGCCCGCCCAGGCGCACGCGATGCGGTTGCGGGCCAAGATCAGCAAGGCGGCGCGGGCCGTTCTCGACGACGCCGACTTCGTCGAGATCGAGACCCCGACGCTGACCCGCAGCACCCCGGAGGGCGCGCGCGACTTCCTGGTCCCGGCCCGGCTCAAGCCGGGCTCCTGGTACGCCCTGCCGCAGTCGCCGCAGCTGTTCAAGCAGTTGCTGATGGTCGCCGGGATGGAGCGCTACTACCAGATCGCCCGGTGCTACCGGGACGAGGACTTCCGGGCCGACCGGCAGCCGGAGTTCACCCAGCTCGACGTGGAGATGTCCTTCGTCGAGCAGGACGACGTCATCGCCGTGGCCGAGCAGGTGCTGGCCGCGCTGTGGCGGTTGATCGGGCACGAGATCACCCTGCCGATCCCGCGGATGACCTACACCGACGCGATGAACCGCTACGGCTCGGACAAGCCCGACCTGCGGTTCGACCTGGAGCTCACCGAGCTCACCGAGTACTTCGCCGGCACCCCGTTCCGGGTGTTCCAGGCGCCGTACGTGGGCGCGGTCGTGCAGAAGGGCGGCGCGAGCACCCCGCGGCGCGGCTTCGACGCCTGGCAGGAGTGGGCCAAGCAGCGGGGCGCCCGGGGCCTGGCCTACGTCACCGTCGCCGAGGACGGTTCGCTGGGCGGGCCCGTGGCCAAGAACATCACCGAGGACGAGCGGGCCGGGCTGGCCGCGGCCACCGGGGCCGAGCCGGGCGATGCGATCTTCTTCGGCGCCGGCGCCCGCAAGTCCACCCAGGAGCTGCTCGGCGCGGCCCGGCTGGAGATCGGCCGGCGCGGCGGGCTGATCGACGAGAGCGCCTGGTCGTTCCTGTGGGTGGTCGATGCGCCGCTGTTCGAACGCACCGATGAAACGGACGATGTCAGCGTGGGCGGTGCCGGCAGCACCTGGACCGCGGTGCACCACGCGTTCACCTCGCCCAAGCCCGAGTGCCTGGACACGTTCGACACCGACCCCGGGTCGGCGCTGGCCTACGCGTACGACATCGTGTGCAACGGCAACGAGATCGGTGGCGGCTCGATCCGTATCCACCGCGCCGACGTGCAGGAGCGGGTGTTCTCGGTGATGGGCCTGAGCGCGCAGGAGGCCAAGGCCAAGTTCGGCTTCCTGCTGGAGGCGTTCAGCTTCGGCGCGCCCCCGCACGGCGGCATCGCCTTCGGCTGGGACCGGATCGCCATGCTGCTGGCCGGTGCGGACTCGCTGCGGGACGTCATCGCCTTCCCCAAGTCGGGCGGCGGTTTCGACCCGCTGACCGCTGCTCCGGCGCCGATCACGCCCGAGCAGCGCAAGGAGGCCGGGGTGGATGTCGTGCCGCCCCCGGCCAAGGAGTAGCAGGGGCCGCGGCCGGCGGGCTCGAGTCCGGGTTCCGGCTCGGCTGCCGGCGGTGGTCCAGGGCGGGTGCGTGGACCGCAACCGTCGCAATACGGAAACATTCCGGCGAATAGAGTGATCGACCAGCGGGTACGGCCGCCGGCCGGACCATCGGCGACCCTGCAGCGTGGCGGGGGTTCTCGCGACGTGAAGAAGGAGCAGCGTGGGTATCAAGGTGGCGCTGGAGCACCGCACGACCTACCGCTTCGATCGGCTGGTCACCATCCATCCGCACGTGGTCCGGTTGCGCCCGGCCCCGCACTCGCGGACCAAGATCGACTCGTACTCGTTGACGGTGGAGCCGGCCAATCACTTCGTGAACTGGCAGCAGGACCCGTTCGGCAACTTCATGGCCCGGCTGGTGTTCCCCGAGCGGGCCCGCGAGCTGAGCATCACCGTCGGTCTGGTCGCCGACCTGGCGGTGGTGAACCCGTTCGACTTCTTCATCGAGGAGTACGCCGAGCACTACGGCTTCGTCTACCCGCCGGAGCTGGCCGCCGATCTGGAGCCCTACCTGCGGCCGGTCGACGAGGGGGACCCGGGCAGCGGGCCGGGCCCGCTGGTGCAGGGATGGCTGAAGAACTTCTCCGTCGCCGACGAGACCCGGATCGTGGACTTCCTGGTCCAGCTCAACGCCGCCGTGCAGCAGTCGGTCGGCTACTCGGTGCGGATGGAACCGGGGGTGCAGACCCCGGACTTCACGCTCACCACGGCGATCGGATCGTGCCGGGACTCGGCCTGGCTGCTGGTCTCGCTGCTGCGCGAGCTCGGGCTCGCCGCGCGGTTCGTGTCCGGCTACCTGGTGCAGCTGACCTCCGACGTGCCGTCGCTGGACGGCCCGTCCGGTCCGGCGGCCGACTTCACCGACCTGCACGCCTGGGCCGAGGTCTACATCCCGGGCGCCGGATGGATCGGCATGGACCCGACGTCGGGACTGTTCGCCGGTGAGGGCCACATCCCGCTCTCGGCGACCCCGCACCCGTCGACCGCGGCGGCGATCACCGGCGCGACCGGCGTCGCGCAGACCACCCTGGAGTACTCCAACGTGGTGCGCCGGGTGCACGAGGACCCGCGGGTCACGCTGCCGTACACCCCGGAGCAGTGGGCCGCGGTGCAGCGGGTCGGCCAGGAGGTCGACCGGCGGCTGACCGAGTCCGACGTGCGGCTGACGATGGGCGGCGAACCGACGTTCGTCTCCATCGACGACCTGACGGCGGACGAGTGGACCACCGCCGCCGACGGACCGCAGAAGCGCGAGCGGGCCGGCGTGCTCGCCGAGCGGCTGCGCGGGATATACTCGCCGACCGGCATCGTGCACCGCGGCCAGGGCAAGTGGTACCCGGGCGAGCCGTTGCCCCGCTGGCAGATCGTCCTGCACTGGCGGGCGGACGGCACCCCGCTCTGGTCCGCCCAGTCGTTGTTCGCCGACCCGTGGGCGGAGGACTCCACGGAGTCGACCGACGGCACCGGGGCGACCGGAGCCGGCGGCGCGGCCGCACGACCGGCCGGGGTGGCCGACGCCCGGGCCTTCACCGAGGCCGTGGCCGACTGGTTCGGGCTGCCGGCGGGGCAGGTCCGCCCGGCCTTCGAGGACCCGCTGGCCCGGCTCGCCGCTCAGGTGCGGTTGCCGGCCGGTGAGCCGGTCGCCGAGGACCTGGCCGACGATTCACCCGACGCCCGGCACGAGCTGCTCGCCCGGCTCGACGCGACGGTCACCGAGCCGACCGCGTTCGTGCTGCCGCTGCACCGGCTGCCGGCCGAG
>NZ_JBMDXT010000138.1:0-1960 GCF_048594475.1 Nakamurella sp.
TCGGTCCCGCCGGGTACCCGGGTGGTCGCCCGGCACCGGGTGCCGGGCGGGTTCACCGACGCGCTGGGCTACCTGCGATCGTGCGACGGCGCCGAGTGCGAGATCGACACCCGGGGCGGCCCGGTCACCGTCGTGCTGGCGAATGTGGTGGCCGCCAAACGCGTTCCCGAGCCGCCGCCGCGCCGGCCCGGGCGATCGGGCTGACCGGGCCGGGCGCGGGCGGCCCGGTCCCCCTCAGCCGCGCCACCACGGACGCAGCGGGACCGCCGAGTCGCCCTGGTCGTCGGGCTTGACTCCCAGCACCTGGACGAGCTGGATCGTGTTGCGCTCGAAGCCCAGCCGGCAGGCGGCCATGTACAGGCCCCAGACCTTCGCGGTGCCCTCGCCGACGTCGTCGACGCAGGCCGTCCAGTGCCGCTCGAGGTTGCCGCACCAGTCACGCAGCGTCATTCCGTAGTGCTCACGCAGGTTCTCGGCATGCCGGACGTCGAAACCAGTGTCCTGCATGGCCATGATGATCCGTCCCGACCCGGTCAGCTCGCCGTCCGGGAAGACATAGCGGTCGATGAACGGTTCGGCCTTCGCGGCCGTCCGGTTCTCCGGCCGGGTGATGCAGTGGTTGAGCAGCCTTCCGCCCGGGCGCAGCTTGCCGTAGAGCCGGCCGAAGTAGTCCGGGTATTGCTTGACGCCGATGTGCTCGGTCAGGCCGATCGAGGAGATCGCATCGAAGCCGGTCTCCGGGACGTCCCGATAGTCCAGGTGCCGGATCTCGGCCAGATCACCCAGGCCCTCGTCCCGGATCGCCCGCTGCCCCCACTGCGCCTGCTGGCTGGAGAGCGTGACGCCGAGCACCCGGACCCCGCGGCGGGCCGCGTGCCGCACCATCGACCCCCACCCGCACCCGACGTCCAGCAGCCGGTCGCCCGGCCGCAGGCCGAGCTTGTCGAACACCAGGGCGTGCTTGGCGTCCTGGGCCTGCTCCAGGCTCGCGTCGGCGGTCGGGTAGAGCGCACAGGTGTAGGTCATCGACGGTCCGAGGACCATCTCGTAGAAGTCGTTGGAGACGTCGTAATGTCGGCCGATCGCGGACGCGTCCCGCTTGCGGGAATGGCCCAGGCCGTGGGCGACCCGCAGCCACCGGGGGGTCGCCTCCTGCGGGGGCGGCACGACGGGGAGCAGGCTGCTCAGGCCCGCGCTGCGCACCAGGTCGACGACCTCGCCCGGCGTCGGCCGGCGCAGCCGCAACTCCTGCGCCATCAGCCGCAGCAGCGGGTACGGGTTCGCCGGGTGCACGCCGGTCATGTCCATGTCGCCGGCGATGTAGGCGCGGGCCAGCCCCAGGTCGCCGGGGGCGGTCAGCACGTAGTTGAGCGCATGCCGGTTCCGGATGTGCAGGCCGGGGGCGTCCGGCGGTCCGGCCTGGCTGCCGTCGAAGGCGGTGAGCCGGAACGGCAACGGGCCGTCGGACACCGCCGCCGCCATTCCGGCCACGGTCATCGGAGCGCCGGGGCGGGTCGGGCGCGGGGTGTGCAGGTCGGTCGGGGCAACGGGGGAACGAAAGGTCGTCCGGGACGGGGGAGTCTTGAACGTGGTCACTGTCGGCGCACCGCCTTGTCGTAGAGATCCAGCAGTCGATGGTTCGGGTCGTATCGCCGTTTCAGCCGGGCGTAGGCCGGGCCCCCGTACTTCGCCGCGAACTCCGCGGGCCCGTAGAAGGCGTCCGAGTACAGGGACTTGTGCCCGCCGAGCTCGTCGACCGTCGCCTCGATCCGCCGGTTGGTCGCGGCCGGGTCGTCCGGGTCCTGAGGCACGACCGACCAGAAGCCGACGTTGACGTAGGTCCGGTCCGGCTCGAAGGGGTGCAACGGCCAGGTCGGTTCGGCAACGCCCGCCGCCCCGGGCCGCCGCCCGGGGGGGGGCCGCGGGCCGAGCCCCATAGGCGCGATAGGGCCCACCCCCC
>NZ_JBMDXT010000139.1:0-7287 GCF_048594475.1 Nakamurella sp.
GGGTCTCGCGCGCGCGCCGCGCGCGCCGGCGCCGGGGGCGGGGGTTGACCCGCACACCGCCCCCCCCCGGGCCGCACACCGCTGACCTGCCAACAGATTCGGAGAGTTCCGTGGCGAACCCGGTCACCCAACAGCCGCCCGGCCGCAGCCTGGGCACCCCGTCGCCGGCCGGGGCCAAGCATCGCCGGTTCGAACTGCGCAGCCTGGGCGAGGTCGGGGCCCTCGTCGTCCTGATCGTCGTGTTCGCCGTGCTCAACCCCAGCACCTTCCTGACGATCGACAACATCCGGACCATCCTGGACCAGTCCGCGACCCCGCTGATCGTGGGCGTCGGCGCCACCCTGGTGATCCTGATGGGGTCGATCGACCTGTCGGTCGAGGGTCTGATGGGCGCGGCCGGCATGGCCTTCATCCTGACCACCGAGAACAGCCGCGGCTCCATGGATCTGGGCGCCGGGTCGTTCATCATCGGGATCGGTGTCGGCGCCGTGCTGGGCATGCTCGCCGGCCTGATCCACACCCGCCTCAAGGTGCCGACGTTCATCGTCACCATCGGCTTCTGGTTCATCGGCCTGGGCATCGCCACCGTGCTGTTCGGCACCGACACCATCCCGCTGCTGCCCGACGGCGGCATCAAGACCTGGCCGAACACCACCCTGGCCGGGCTGCCCTACTCGTTCTGGCTGGCCGTGCTCATCGTCGCCATCGGCTGGCTGATCACCCGGTACACCAAGCTCGGCCGGTTCACCTACGCGATCGGCAACAACGAGGACGTCGCCCGCAGCAACGGCATCTCGGTCAACCGGATCAAGGTGTACGTCTTCGCGTTCGCCGGGGCCTGCAGCGGCCTGGCCGGCATCCTGGCCACCCTGCGGCTGGGCGCCGGCTCCCCCACCGTCGGCGGCGGCATCCTGTTCGTCACGGTGGCCGCGGTCGTCATCGGCGGCACCTCGCTGTCCGGCGGCAAGGGCGGTGTCCTGCGCACCATGCTCGGCGTGATGATCCTGACGGTGCTCAACAACGGGCTGATCCTGAGCGGGGTCAGCTCCAGCATCCAGGCCGGGGTCTCCGGCGCCATCCTGATCGTGGCCATCATCGTGGCGGCCTGGCCGCTGCGCAGCCGACTGAGGATCACCAAATGACCAAGGCCGTCACGGCGAAGGATCCCGCGCCCGCGGGCACTCCCGCCCTCAAGCTCACCGGCATCACCAAGACCTTCGGGTCGGTGACCGCCGTGAAGAACGTCTCGCTGGAGATCCCGCGCAACCAGGTGATCGGCCTGATCGGCGAGAACGGCGCCGGCAAGTCCACCCTGCTCAAGATCCTGTCCGGGTTGCACGAGCCCGACGCCGGGGTGATCCAGGTGCACGGCCAGGAGGTCAAGTTCCGCCGACCGCAGGACGCCGTCGCGGCCGGTTTCGGCGTGGTCCACCAGGAGCAGTCCCTGCTGACCAACCTCTCGGTCGCCGAGAACATCGCGATGAACGCGCTGTCCTCCAAGGACAACGCGACCCGCGGCGGCTGGTACCGGTGGGGGCAGCTGAACTCCGAGGCCGAGAAGATCCTGGCCAAGGTCGGCGCCACCGTCGATCCCCGGGCCATCGTCGGCGACCTGTCGTTCGTGGACCGCCAAATGGTGGAGATCGCCCGCGCCCTGCGCGTGGACGAGATGACCCACACGGCACCGATCGTCATCCTCGACGAGCCGACATCGGTCCTGGAGCGCAACGAGACCGCCATCCTGGAGCGGGAGATCGCCGAGCTCAAGCACGTCGGCTCGGTCATCTTCGTCTCCCACCGGCTGGACGAGGTCCGGCGGATCTGCGACCGCATCATCGTCATGCGCAGCGGCGAGATCGTCGCCGACCGGGCCACCGAGGGGGTCACCGAGGACGAGCTGTTCCAGCTGATGATCGGGCACGCGGCGAAGGCCCGCAAGCGCGAGGCGCAGGCCCGGCAGGGCGGCGATGCGCTGCTGAAAGTCTCCGGACTCACCGCCAAGGGCAAGTTCCGCGACGTCTCGTTCGCCGTGCCGCCGGGTCACTGCCTGGCCATCGTCGGCACCATCGGCTCCGGCCGGGAGGAGCTGGTCCGGTCGCTGTTCGGGGCCGAGCCGTTCGACGCCGGCACCATCACCTACCAGGGCCGGCGGGTGCAGTCCTGGTCGGCCACCCGGGCCACCCGGGCCGGCATCGGCTACGTGCCGGCCGAACGCAAGACCGAAGGCATGGTGGGCGGCTTCAACGGTCCGGAGAACATGGCCATCGCCCGGACCGGCTCACGCAAGCTGTTCGTGAACCCGTGGCGCGAGCGCAAGGCCGGCGCCGAGTGGTTCGAGACCATGGACGTGCGCCCGCGGGACGTCAAGCTGCACCTGCACCGGTTCTCCGGCGGCAACCAGCAGAAGGTCGTCATGGCCAAATGGCTCAAGTCGCAGACGCTCAAGCTGCTGATCCTGGACCACCCGCTGCGCGGCCTGGATCCGGGCGCCGCCGAGACCGTCAACGACAAGATCCTCCAGGCGCGGGACGGCGGCACGGCGATCGTGCTGCTGGCCGACACCCTGGAGGAGGCCCTGGAGATGGGCGACACCGTCCTAGTGATGCGGGACGGCGAGATCACCGCGCGCTTCGACCTGACGGTCGACACCCCGACAACCCTCGATCTGCTCGAAAAGATGGTGTGACATGCCCGATCAGAAGGTGCGCCGGGACACCCCCGAGACGCAGACCTCGGCCCCGGCCGTCACCCCGGCGGGCGAAGCCGGTCCGCGCCGTCGCCGGCGCGTCATCGACCTGTGGGCCACGTTCGGCCCGGTCGCCGTCTTCATCATCCTGTTCGTCCTGGTCACCATCCTGCGGCCGGCGTTCCTGTCCGGCGGCGGCCTGTCGATCGTCGCCACCCAGTGCACGGCGATCCTGCTGGTCGCGCTGGGCCAGTGCCTGGTGCTGAACGTCGGCTCGATCGACCTGTCCAACGCCGCGATCGCGCTGTTCTCGGCCATCCTGCTGGCCAAGACGATCGGCCCGGCCGGCGTCGGCGGGATCGTCCTGGTGATCGTGCTGGGCGCGGCCATCGGCATCCTCAACGGCTTCCTGATCGCGTTCTTCCAGGTGCCGAGCTTCGCCCTGACGCTGGGCACGCTGGGCATCCTGCAGACCGCCTCGCTGATCATCAGCGACAAGACCACGGTGTACGCCGACAGCACCGCCCTGCTGAGCCCGATGTTCGGCACCGCGATCGGCGGTCTGGTCAGTGCGTTCTGGATCGCCGTCATCATCGCCGTGGTGCTGTGGGCGATGCTGCGGTTCACCACCCTGGGACAGAGCATGACCGCGGTCGGCCTGAACGAGACCGGGGCCCTGTTCTCCGGCGTGCGGACCCGGGCGATGAAGATCGTCGCCTTCATGTTCTCCGGGTTGCTGGCCGCCGTCGCCGGCATCATGATCATCGCGCAGGCGGGGTCGGCGTCCAGCACCGGCCTGGGCAGCGACCTGCTGCTGCCCGGCATCACCGCCGCCATCGTCGGCGGCACGGCGATCACCGGCGGCATCACCAACCCGATCAACGTGGTCTTCGGCGCGCTGACCGTCACCCTCATCCCGGTCGGGGCGGCCGCGATCGGCATCCCGTCCGAGGCGCAGAGCCTGGTCTACGGCCTGGTGATCATCATCGCCGTGGCCCTGACCATCAGCCGCAAGCGCGTCGGCGTCGTCAAGTAGCACCCGGACCGGTCGGCAAGAACCGTCCGCACCCGCCCGAGCATTCGCCCTTCCCGACAGTCCAAGGAGCACAAGAATGGCCGTCCTCGACGCACTGGAACCCCAGGAAGTCCTGGGCTATTTCGAGAAGCTGTGCAGCTACCCGCGCGGCTCGGAGAACGAGAAGCAGGTGGCCGACTGGGTCGTCGCCTTCGCGCAGGAGCGCGGCCTGGAGGCCTTCCAGGACGACCGGCACTGCGTCGTGGTCCGCAAGCCCGGCCAGGGCGGCCTGGAGAACGCCCCCGGCCTGATCCTGCACGGGCACCTGGACATGGTGTGCGCCAAGAACGAGGGCGTCGAGATCGACTTCGCCACCGAGCCGATCACGCTGGTCGTCGACGGCGATTTCATCAAGGCCGACGGCACGTCGCTGGGCGCCGACAACGGCATCGGCTGCTCGTACATCCTGGCGCTGCTGGCCTCGACGGACATCCCGCACCCGCCGCTGGAGGCGGTGATGACGGCCATGGAGGAGAAGGGCAAGGTCGGGGCCGGCCACTTCGACACCTCGGTGCTCACCGGCACCCGGATGATCGACTTCAACTGGATCACCGACCACGAGATCCTGGCCGGCTGCAGCGGCGACGTCACCTTCCTGGTCGACGTTCCCGGCGAGTTCGAGCCGGTGCCGGCGGAGCTGTCGGCCACCCGCTCGCTCAAGGTGCGCGGCCTGATGGGCGGCCACTGCGAGTTCGACATCCACCTGGAGCGGGCGAACGCGATCCTGGTCCTGGCCCGGGTGCTCAACGCCGTCCTGGCCGCCTACGACGTCCGGATCAGCGGGCTGACCGGCGGCACCCAGAACAGCGCCATCCCGGCGGACGCCGAGGCGGTGCTCTCGATCCGGCCGGAGGACGTCGCCGGCGTCCAGACGCTGGTCGCCGAGCTGGGCCGCACGTTGCACGGCGAGTACCAGCGGGCCGGTGACACCATCCGGCTGGAGTTCGAGGAGGCCGGCGCCCCCGACCGGGCGTTCGCCAAGGCCGCCGGCGAGCGGTTCGCGCGGCTGACCGCGCTGATCCCCAACGGCGTGCTGAGCTGGAGCCTGCTGACCCCGGGCGTGGTGGAGAGCTCCAACAACCTGGGCACGCTGCGCCCGACCGAGGACGGCGTGCGCCTGGCGTCCACCATCACCGCCCAGGTCACCTCGCGCAAGCACGAGATCCTCGACCGGGTGCGGGTGCTCGCCGCCCTGGCGGGCGGCGGGGTGACCGTCGAGCAGTACGGACTGGACGCGCCGGAGTTCCCGTACCAGGAGAACTCGGTGCTGCTCAAGACGGCCGCCGACGCCTACCGCGACGTGATCGGCGCCGAGCCCGACATCCACGTGTCGCAGTGCAGCCTCGAGCTGGGCATGTTCAGCCGCAAGATCCCCGGGCTGGAGATCATCTCGATCGGCACCGAGCTGCACGCCCTGCACTCGCCGCTCGAGTCGGTCAACCACACGTCGGTCGCCAAGGTGTGGCCCCTGGTCAAGGAGGTCGTCGGCCGGCTCAGCTGACCGGATCCGGCCCATCCGACCCCGCCGGCGCGCGCCGGGCGACGAACCAACCACCTTTCATCAAGGAGTGAGATGAACCAGAAGCTGGACCCCGAGTTCCTGGTGGAGATGCAGCGCCGCATGCTGCGCATCCGCCGGTTCGACGAACGGGCGTCGAAGATGGTGAAGCGGGGCGCGATCCCGGGCACCGTGCACACCAGCATCGGCCAGGAGGCCCAGGTCGTCGGCGCGACGATGGCCTTGGGCGAGCACGACTACATGACCGGCAACCACCGCAGCCACGGCCACCCGATCGGCAAGGGTTCGCCCCTGGGCCCGCTGATGGCCGAGCTCGTCGGCAAGGCCGGCGGCGTCTGCGGCGGCAAGGGCGGCTCGCTGCACCTGGCCGACTTCAAGGTCGGCAGCCTGGGTGAGTCCGGCATCGTCGGCAGCTCCATCCCGATCGCCACCGGGGCCGCGCTGTCGTCGAAGGTGCTGGGCAACGGCAAGGTCGCGCTAGCCTTCTTCGGCGACGGGGCGGCCAACCAGGGCTGCCTGTACGAGTCGTTGAACATCGCCGGCGTGTGGAAGCTGCCCGTCATCTTCCTGTGCGAGAACAACCAGTACGCGCTGTCGACCCCGGCGTGGACCGTCACCTCCGGCGTGATCGCCGACCGCGCCGCCGGTTTCGGCATTCCGGGGGTGCGCGTGGAGAACGGCCAGGACATCATGGCGGTCTACGACGCGGTCAGCACCGCCGTCGAGCGCGCCCGGGCGGGCGACGGCCCGACCCTGATCGAGGTCGTCACCTACCGGTACAACGAGCACTCCGAGGGCCTGCGGCTGGCCACCGACTACCGCAACGCCGACGAGAAGGCCGACTGGCTCTCCCGCGACCCGATCACGCTGCACCGGCAGTACCTGATCGACAACGGGATCGCCACCGCGCCCGAGATGGACCAGCTGGAGGCGGACGTCCTGGCCGAGGTCGAGGACGCGGTCACCTTCACCAACGAGAGCCCTTTCCCCGAGCCGGCGATCGCGTTCGCCGATCTCTACACCGAACCAATCACCCCGTCGAAGTACCTGGACCCGATCGGAGCACGACCGTGAGCGTGATGAGCTACCTGGGCGCCATCGGCGCGGCCCAGCTCGAGGCGATGGAGGCCGACGAGCGCGTCGTCATCATCGGCGAGGACGTCGAGGCCAACGTCTACGGCACCACCGGCGGCAAGTCCCGCTCGGACAAGGGCGACTTCCTGCAGAAGTTCGGCGCCAACCGGATCCGCAACACCCCGATCTCCGAGGAGATCATCGTGGGCGCGGCGGCCGGCGCGGCGATGACCGGGCTGCGCCCGATCGTCGACCTGTCGTACTCGAGCTTCATGTACATGGCGATGGACCAGTTCGTGAACCAGGTCGCCAAGAACCGCTACATGTTCGGCGGCCAGGCCTCCATGCCGGTGGTCTTCCGCTCGGCCATGTTCTACGGCCTGAACACCGGCGCCCACCACAGCGACCGCCCGTACCCGATGTTCATGAACGTGCCCGGCATCAAGATCATGGCGCCGGCCTCCCCGGCCGACGCCAAGGGCCTGCTGCGCACCGCCATCGACATGGACGACCCGGTGCTCAGCTTCGAGGCCTGCCTGCTGTGGGGCCGCAAGGAGGAGGTGCCGGACGAGGAGTACCGCATCCCCTTCGGCGTCGCCCGGACCCTGCGCACGGGCAGCGACGTCACCGTCGTCGCCATCTCCAGCGCGGTGCCCGAGGCCGAGGCGGCCGCCGACGCGCTGGCTCAGGAGGGCCTGTCGGTCGAGGTCATCGACCCGCGCACGCTGGTCCCGCTCGACATCGACACGGTCATCGAATCGGTCCGCAAGACCGGCCGGCTGGTCGTCGCCGACCCGGCCCACCGCACCTGCTCGGCCGCCGCGGAGATCTCCGCGCTGGTCGTCGAGGAGGCGTTCGAGTCGTTGCAGGCGCCGATCGTGCGGGTGACCACGCCGGACACCCAGATCCCGTTCAGCCCGGCGCTGGAGAAGC
>NZ_JBMDXT010000014.1:0-4893 GCF_048594475.1 Nakamurella sp.
CGCCGGGCCGGCCCGGGTGTCCGGCCGGCCCGTCCGCGTCAGCGGCGGTAGCCGACCTGGTTCTTGCGCTTGTTGCTGATCGCGGCGACGGCCCAGATGGCCCCGCCGATGACGGCCACCCAGAACAGCAGGCCGATGGTCTTGCCGATCAGCCACAGCACCAGGCTGATGCCGATCCAGATGACCACGACCGCGCCCACGATCTTCAGGAACTTGTCCATCGCACTTCCTCCGCTGTCCCTCGACTGCCCTGCTGACGTCCACTGTCCCCCTCGGGACGGCCGAACGCCTCAGGTGAGAACCCTGATCTTCGACTCGGGGTACCCACCGGGTTCAACGGCCACCGCCCCGGCATCGTTCCGCGGGCCGGACGCCGCACGACGGTGGTCAGAGGGCGAGGAAGTGTTCCAGCGCGCCGAGCGCGCCCTCGATGGTGGCCGTGGACCCCGCGAACGAGAACCGGATCGACCGGTGCCCGTCGACCACGTCGAAGTCGATGCCCGGAGCCGCGGCGATGCCGGCCCGGTCCAGCAGCCGGGCACCGAAGTCGGTGGAGTCGTCCGTCAGGTGCCCGATGTCGGCGTACACGTAGAACGCGCCGTCGGCCGGTGCAAGCCGGTCGATGCCCAGCCGGCGCAGCCCGTTCAGCAGCACGCCCCGGTTGTGCGCGTACCGCTGCACGTGCGCGTCGCACTCGGCGTAGGCGTCGAAGGCGGCCAGCGCGGCGTACTGGGCCGGCGCCGGCGGGCAGATGGCGAGGTTGCCGGCCAGCGCGTCGACCACGTCGACCAGGTCGTCCGGGACCAGCAGCCAGCCGATCCGCCAACCGGTCATCGAGAAGTACTTGGAGAAGGAATTGACCACGAAGCCGCGGCGGTCGGTGTGCCAGCTGCTGGCGGTCCGGCCGGCATAGGTGATGCCGTGGTAGATCTCGTCGGAGACCAGGCGAACGCCGCGATCCCCGCACCAGGTGGCCAGCGCCGCCAGCTCCCCCGGTTCCAGCATGGTGCCGGTCGGATTCGCCGGGCTGGCCACGATCAACCCGTCCAGGCCGAGGTTCTCGATCATCGCCACGGTCGGCTGGTACCGGGTCTCCGGTCCGCAGGGCAGGTCGACGACCTCACATCCGAGCGCGTGCAGGATGTTCCGGTACGCCGGGTAGCCCGGCCGGGCCAGCCCGACCCGGCTGCCGGCGTCGAAGGCGGCGAGGAAGGCGAGCAGGAAGCCGCCCGACGACCCGGTGGTCACCACGACGTTGTCCACGTCGACGCTCATCCCGTACCGGTCGCGGTAATGCCCGGCGATCCCCCGGCGGAGCGGCTCGATGCCGGGAGCCTCGGTATAGCCCAGGATCTGGCCGTCGAGCGCGGCGTGGGCGGCCCGCCGCACCGGCTCGGGGGCGGCGGTGGAGGGCTGGCCGGCGGCCAGGTCCCACACCACCCCACCGGCCCGGCGCCGCCGAGCGGCCGCGGCCCGCACCTGCATGACGTAGAACGGCGCCACTCGGGAGCGCCCGGACGGGCCGAAAACCCCAGCGGTGCCGCCCGTTCCCGTGGTCATCGGATCAGGCGGTGCCCGGGACGTGGACCCGACCCTCGGCCGCCGCCAGGGCGATGTCGGTGCGGTAGTGCGACCCGCGCAGGTGCACCGAGGCGGCCAGCGCGTAGGCGCTCTCCCGGGCCTTGGCCAGGTCCGAGCCGGTGCCGACCACCGACAGGACCCGGCCACCGGCCGAGACGACCAGCCCGTCGTCGGTCCGCACCGTTCCGGCGTGCAGGATGCCGTCACCCTCGGCCCCGGAGATCACGTCCCCGGTGACCGGAGGGCCCGGGTAGTTCTCCGCGGCGATGACGACGGTGACCGCCGCCGCCCCCCGCCAGCTCAGCAGGGTGTCACCCAGGCCGCCGGCCGCGGCCGCTGCGAGCAGCTTGCCCAGCGGCGTGTCCAGCAGCTCGAGCACGACCTGGGTCTCCGGGTCGCCGAACCGGCAGTTGAACTCGATGACCTTGGGGCCGGCCGCCGTGATCACCAGTCCGGCGTACAGCAGCCCGGCGAACGGCGTTCCGCGCAGCGACATCTCGGCCAGGACCGGGTCCAGGACGGTGCGCTGGACGGTGTCGACCAGCCCGGCCGGGGCCCACGGCAGGGGGGCGTATGCACCCATGCCGCCGGTGTTCGGCCCGCTGTCGCCGTCGCCGACCCGCTTGAAGTCCTGGGCCGGCAGCAGCGGCAGCGCGACCCGGCCGTCGCACACCGCGAACAGGGACACCTCCGGCCCGGCCAGGTACTCCTCGACGAGCACCGGATGTCCGTGCTCGAGCACCGCCCGGGCATGGGCCGCGGCGGCCGCGCGGTCCTCGGTGACGACCACCCCCTTGCCGGCGGCCAACCCGTCGTCCTTGACCACGTACGGCGAGCCGCAGGCGTCCAGCGCGGCGTCGATCCCGGCCTCGTCGGTGACGGCGACCGCGCGCGCGGTCGGCACCCCGGCCGCCGCCATGACGTCCTTGGCGAACGCCTTCGACCCCTCGATCCGGGCCGCCGCGGCGCTCGGTCCGAACACCGCGACGCCGCGCGCACGCAGGGCATCCGCGGCCCCGTTGACCAGCGGCACCTCCGGTCCGATCACCACCAGGTCGGGCCGGACCTGCTCGGCCAGGGCGGCGATGGCGGACGGGTCGGCCACGTCGACCGGGTGGGCCTGGGCCAGCACCGTGGTACCCGCGTTGCCGGGGGCGATGTGGAGGTCGGTGACGTCGGGGTCACGCCGCAGGGCCCGGAGCAGGGCGTGCTCGCGGGCGCCCGAGCCGATGACGAGAATGCGCACGTCGGGAGAGTACTGCCTGCACCGGTGCCCGGCGTTCATCGCCGATCCCGGCCCGTGCCACCCTGAGGGCATGCCCGTGCGGATGTCCCCGGCCGACCTGCTCGCCGCCCTCGACGCCCAGGTGATCCGGTTGACCCGCGAGGCCGACCGGGTGCTGCCGGCCGATCCGGTGCCCACCTGCCCGGGATGGACGGTCCGCGACCTGCTGATCCACCTGGGCGGGGTGCACCGCTGGGCGACCGACATCGTCGGCCACGGGCGGACGTCGGTGAGCGACGACGACGACGAGGCCTTCTTCGCGGCTCCGGACGACGACGACGCGCTGCTGCCCTGGTTCGTCGAGGGCGCGGGGGCGTTGATCGGCACCCTGCGGGCTGCGCCGGCCGACCTCGCGGCGTTCGTCTTTCTCAAGAACGCCCCGCCACCGGCCGTGTTCTGGGCCCGCCGGCAGGCCCACGAGACGACCGTCCACCGGGTCGACGCGCTGGCGGCGCGGTTGGGCCGGATGCCATCGACCGCCGAGGCCGGCATCCCGACCGAACTCGCCGTCGACGGGCTCGACGAGTTGCTGACCGGCTTCGTCCCCCGTCGCAGCAGCCGGCTGCGCACCGACGAGCCGTTCCGCACGGTCGTCGCCGCGACCGACGCCCCGGTCGCGTGGACCGTCGCGGTCTCGGCCGATCCGCCCGTGGTGGTCGAGGGATCCGACCCGGACGCCCACTCCCGCCTGACCGGCACCGCCGCCGCGCTCTACCTGGGCCTGTGGAACCGCGGCGACGACGTCGCCGAAACCGGCACCGTCGACCTGCTCGGCCACTGGCGCGAGCAGGTGCGCGTCACCTGGAGCTGACCCGCCCGCCGGCGCCCCCTCCCGGCTGTTGATCATGGGAAGAAGGCCGTTCTGGCTGCCCCTGAGCAGCCTTCCTCCCATGATCAACACCGACTCCGGGGCGGCGGCTGCGCCCTCAGCGGCGCCACCCTCGCGTGATCAGGGCCTGCTCCACCCGAGCCAGGCACCCGGCCCGGTCGGTGAAGAACGCGTCGGCGGTGATCCGCACCACCCGCCACCCGTGCGCGGCGAAGCCGTCCAGGCGGCGGATGTCCCGATTGAACTGCCAGGCATCGACCCGGTGCTGGTCACCGTCGTACTCCACGATGAGCCGGTACGCCCGGTAGAGCATGTCGGCCCGCCCGAGGAACACACCTCGCTCGCTGTGGACGTCCCCGTTCAGTTCCGGCTCGGGCAGGCCTCCGGCCACCAGGGCCAGCCGCACCAGGGATTCGGGGCGCGACTCCGCCCCGGGCCGGACCAGAGCCAGGGCCTGGGCGGCGCGGGTCTTACCGCGTCCGCGGAACCGGTCGACGCGCTCACCGAGCTCGCCGAGCGAGAGCCACGGCCGTTCGCCGGCCGGGTCGCCGAACCTCGGCGTCAGCACCAGGGCGTCCCCCACCGCGACCAGATCATCCAGGCGCAAGACCGGGCTGAGCTGGCAGAACAGCGTCGCCGGGTCGATGAGCCACCGGCCTTGACGCAGGACCGCGTGGGCCGCCGGGTCCGAGATGTGATGCCCGATCACCCCGGCCCGCCGCGGTGGATGCTCGGGCGGCAGCACGCCGACATGAACCGGCTCGTTCGGCCTGGGCATCGGCAGCGGCAACGGCCACAGCCGGGCGGCGGTGAGATGGCTGAAGAAGGCCCGCGGTGGTGTCACCAGCTCCGCCGCCGAGCACTGGTCCTGGAGTCGCGCAGTCAGGAGCGCACGGGGATCCGGCTCGCCTTCCCCCGGCCCCGCCACGACGGCGCGGCGGACGCCGTACAGCGGCCGGTCGAGGTCGGCTGCCCGGAGACGTGTCCGGCTCAAGCCCCGCTCGCGGCCCTGCTCCACCGTGAAGGCAACCTTCGTCAGGTCCGATGGGAGTTCGCCCGGCCGCCGTGTCACCGACAGATCGTGACCGATGGGGCGCCGGCGCCGCCGAAGTTGTCCACAGGCATCGGCCGAAGCCGCACCCACCCGAAGTTGATAATGGGAAGAGTTCCGGGGGGGGGAGCCCCCACACCGCGCATA
>NZ_JBMDXT010000140.1:0-1760 GCF_048594475.1 Nakamurella sp.
CCCCCGGGGGGTGGGCCGCCCGCCGGCGGCCCGGCGGCGCCACCGCGCGGCTCCCCCGGGTTGGCCCCGGGTGCCGGGCCGGAGGCCGGGCCACCCCCCCCTGCCGGCCGGGCGGACCAGTCGTCGTCGCCCGGAGTCGCACGTTCAGGCATGGCGACCGCTCCCCGGTGAGGTCGGAAGAGCGGTCGGACGGGCGGCTCCGCACCCTCCACCGCCCCTGATGTCACCGGCCCGGCCGGCCGGGCGGGCGGCGCCCCCGGCAGCCGCGGACCTGCGCCGTCGCCGCGGCTGCGCCGCGCACGACACGTTCCGTCGCCCCATCAGGCCCCCCGGCGCCGATCGCGGGCGCCTCGTACCGGCAGTCCCCGCACCGTATGACACTTGAATCGGACACCGTCGCCCGCCTCGATCCCGGATCGTAATGCACCGATTCGGTGACCGACAGCGGGATTCTCCCCGGTCTTTCCGCCCAGGGGATCCCCCGTTCGGGCGAACTCGAACACACCCAGTCATCGGCCACGCGGCCCGCGGGTGACGTTCCGGTCGGCGGCCGACCGCGTTCGCCGAACTCGGGACCCCCTAGACTGCCCGGACGGCACGCCTGCGTGACGATGATCCGACCGGATCGGATGAGGGGCTGGTCGAGGGGGTGGCACCGTGAGCACGATCGGCCGGGCGGTGGGCATCGATCTAGGGACGACCTACTCGGCCATCGCCGCCCTGGGACCCGACGGGCGTCCGGTGATCCTGGCCAACCGCGAGGGCGAACGGATCACCCCATCGGTGGTGCTGTTCCACGACGACGGCGCGCTGGTCGGCTCGGCCGCCAAGCAGGCGGCGGCGGATGCCCCGGACGACGTCGTCCAGTTCGTGAAGCGCCGCATGGGCGACCGGTCCTGGGCGTTCGTCACCTCCACCGGCGAGGAGGTGGACGCCGAATCCGTGTCGGCCGCGATCCTGCGCCGGCTGAAGGTCGACGCCGAACTGGCCCTCGGCGAGCCCGTGACGCACGCGGTCATCACCGTGCCCGCCTACTTCGACGACGCCCGGCGGCAGGCCACCATCGACGCCGGCGAGATCGCCGGATTCACCGTGCTCGGGGTGATCAACGAGCCGACGGCCGCCGCGGTGCACGACGGCCTGGAGACCGGCATGCAGGGCAACGTCCTGGTCTACGACCTCGGCGGCGGCACGTTCGACGTGACCGTCATGCGGATCGATGGCAACGACTTCCGGGTGCTGTCCGTGCAGGGCGATCGCAACCTGGGCGGCTTCAACTGGGACAACGAGCTGATGCGGTACATCGCCGACCAGGTGCACCGCGAGTCCGGCGTCGATCCGCTCGAGGACGACCTGCTCGAGGCCGAGCTTCGCGACAAGGCGGAACGGGCCAAGCGGGCGCTGACCACGACCCCGGAGACCCGCGTGGTGCTGCGGGTCGATCGCCGGTCCTACTCGGTGAAGGTGACCCGGGCCCTCTTCGACGAGCTCACCCGTGGCCTGCTGGCCCGTACCCGCAGCAACGTCGAGCTGGCCCTGGCCGACGCCCGGCTCGCCCCGTCGGACATCGACGAACTGCTGCTCGTCGGCGGGTCGACCCGGATGCCCATGGTCCGCGAGCTGCTGACGGCCATGATCGGGCGCCCGCCGCGCGCGGGCGGCTATCCGGACGAGGCCGTCGCGCTCGGGGCGGCCGTGCAGGCCGGGCTGCTCGCCGCGGCCACGACCCTGCCGACCGCCGGCTCCCCGGCCGCGCCCGC
>NZ_JBMDXT010000141.1:0-4964 GCF_048594475.1 Nakamurella sp.
AAGGGGTCGGCCGGTGACGTCGCCCTGGCCGAGCGCACCCTGCAGGAGCTGCTGGCCCTGCAGGAGGCCGGGTCGGTGCTCACCCCGGACACCGTGCGGCGCACGATCGGCATGCTCGCGGCCCCGGCCGGCGCCGGCGGCGCGGCCGGCGCCGAGTCGCCATCCGCGGTGCTCGGGTTGAACATCCTGTCCCGCCGTGGCCGCACGATCCGGCCCAAGACGGTCAACCAGAAGCGGTACGTCGACGCGATCGACGCGCACACCATCGTCTTCGGCATCGGGCCGGCCGGCACCGGCAAGACCTACCTGGCGATGGCCAAGGCGGTCCAGGCGCTGCAGGCCAAGCAGGTCAACCGGATCATCCTGACCCGCCCGGCGGTCGAGGCGGGGGAGCGCCTCGGCTTCCTGCCCGGCACCCTGTCCGACAAGATCGACCCCTACCTGCGGCCGCTGTACGACGCGCTGCACGACATGCTCGACCCGGAGTCGATCCCGCGGTTGATGGCCGCCGGCACCATCGAGGTCGCCCCGCTGGCCTACATGCGGGGCCGGACGCTCAACGACGCGTTCATCATCCTCGACGAGGCGCAGAACACCACGCCCGAGCAGATGAAGATGTTCTTGACCCGGCTGGGCTTCGGGTCCAAGATCGTCGTCACCGGCGACGTCACCCAGGTCGACCTGCCCGGTGGGCAGCGCTCCGGCCTGCGGGTGGTCCGGGACATCCTGGCCGACATCGACGACATCTCGTTCTCCCTGCTGACCTCGGGCGACGTGGTGCGGCACCGGCTGGTCGGCAACATCGTGGACGCCTACGAGCGCTGGGACGCCGATCGGGAGACGGCCCGGGACACCGACGGCCGGCCGGTGCCGGATCGCGAGCGGGGCCGCCCGCCGGGGCGGTCGGGCCGGCCGACGCACCGGTCGTCGGTGGCCCACCGGAAGGCTCCGGAGGGGGACCAGTGACGATCGAGGTGGCCAACGAGTCCGGCTACCCGGTCGACGAGATCGCGCTGGTCTCCGTCGCCCGGTACGTGCTCGACCGGATGGGGATCAACCCGCTGGCCGAGCTGTCGGTGCTGCTGGTCGACGTCGACGCGATGACCGAACTGCACGTGAAGTGGATGGACGAGCCCGGGCCCACCGACGTGATGAGCTTCCCGATGGACGAGCTGGACACCGCGCGCCGGCCGGACGAGTCGGGTCCCGGCCCGGCGCTGCTCGGGGACGTCGTGCTCTGCCCGGCCGTGGCGACCGAGCAGGCCACCTCCGCCGGGCACGCCCTGCAGGACGAGCTGCACCTGCTGACCGTGCACGGCGTGCTGCACCTGCTCGGGTACGACCACGCCGAGCCGGCCGAGGAACGCGAGATGTTCCAGCTGCAGAACGAGCTGCTGGACACCTGGCGGGAGCGGCAGGCGGCCGGCGCCCGCAAGGCGCGGCTGGCCGCCGCCGACGCGGCCGTGCTGGACACCGTCGGCCTGACCCCGGGCGAGGTCGGCCCGCGCGACGCGGATCCGAGCGGGCGGAGCTGACCGTCGTCGTGGACGGTCTTGACGCACTGCTGCTGGTGCTGGCGGCTGCCCTGGTGCCGATCGCCGGCATGCTGGCCGCCGCCGACGCGGCGATCACCATGGTGTCGCCGGCCCGGCTGGAGGAGATGGCCCGGGAGGGCCGGCGCGGCGCGTCGTCGTTGCTGACGATCACCGAGGACCGGCCCCGCTACACCAACCTGCTGTTGTTGCTGCGGATCACCGCCGAGATCACCGCTACGGTGATGGTGGCCAAGGTGGCGCTGACCGGGCTGGGCTTCCAGTTCTGGGTGGGCGTGCTGCTGGTCGCGGTGATGGTGCTGGTCACCTACGTGGTGATCGGCGTCCTGCCGCGCACCATCGGCCGCCAGCACCCCTACAGCGTCGGGCTGGCGCTGGCCGGCCCGACCCGGGGGCTGGCCAAGCTGCTGGCCCCGGTGGCGTCGTTGCTGATCCTGATCGGAAACGCGATCACCCCAGGGCGCGGCTTCCGGGAGGGCCCGTTCTCCTCGGACATCGAACTGCGCGAACTGGTCGACATCGCGGGCAGCCGCGGGGTGGTCGAAGAGGCCGAGCGGGAGATGCTGCAGAGCGTCTTCGATCTCGGCGACACCATCGTCCGCGAGGTGATGGTGCCGCGCACCGAGGTGGTCTGGATCGAGCGGGACAAGACGCTGCGCCAGGCGCTGACGCTGGCCAGCCGGTCCGGCATGTCCCGGATCCCCGTGATCGGCGACGATCTGGACGACACCCTGGGTGTGGTCTACCTCAAGGACATGGTCGCCCACGCGCTCACCCTGGACCCGCAGGACGCCGGACCGGTGCTGACCGAGCTGATGCGGGCGCCCGTCTTCGTCCCCGAGTCCAAGAACGTCGACGATCTGCTGCGCGAGATGCAGCGCGACCGCAGCCATTTCGCGGTGGTCGTGGACGAGTACGGCGGCACCGCCGGCATCGTCACGATCGAGGACATCCTGGAGGAGATCGTCGGCGAGATCACCGACGAGTACGACGCCGAGACCCCGGCGCCGGTGGAACCGTTGCCCGGCGGCGCGTTCCGGGTCTCCGCGCGGCTGCCGGTCGAGGACCTGGGCGAGCTGTTCGACGTCGAGCTGGACGACGACGAGGTCGACACGGTCGGCGGGCTGCTGGCCCAGCTGATCGGGCGGGTGCCGTTGCCCGGCTCGGAGGCGTCGGTCGAGGGCCTGTTCCTGCACGGCGAACCGGGCGTCGACCGGCGGGGCCGGCCCCGCGTGCAGACCGTGCTGGTGCGCCGCCTGACCCCGGCCGAGCTCGCCGCGCAGGAGGCCGAGCGGGAGCGGGAGAACCGCGAGCGCGAGGACCAGCTGCGGGCCGAGGAGCGGGAGAACGCCGAGCCGGACGAGGCCGGCCGGGGGGACACCGGGCCGGACCCCACCGATCGTCCCGCCGGCCGGGACGCCGGCCCGGCCCCGGACGGGGCCGACCGGCCCAAGTCGCGCAAGAACCACAAGAAGAAGGCCACGCCGCCGGCCGTCGAACGGCCGGAGCCGGACGCGGATCCGGCGGTCCCGGACGGTGCGGCCCCCACCGCGGTCCTTCCGGTCGACGGGGCCACCGGCGGGTCCGGGACGGACCCGTCGCCCCGGCCGGCGCACCCACTGGAACGAGCAGAACGGAACCCGAGCCGATGACCG
Organism: Nakamurella sp.; assembly: GCF_048594475.1. NCBI lineage: Bacteria > Bacillati > Actinomycetota > Actinomycetes > Nakamurellales > Nakamurellaceae > Nakamurella > Nakamurella sp. The sequence goes on from NZ_JBMDXT010000141.1 coordinate 3,209, forward strand.
AGTCACCCGACGCGCCGTTGGATGCCGAGGACGCCAAGCTGGTCACCCTGGCCCGGGGGGCGCGCGCCCGCGCGGGAGCGGCCGAGGGCGCGGCGGTCCGGGACGAGGACGGTCGCACCTACGCCGCGGCCACCGTCGCGCTGCCGTCGCTAACGCTGACCGCCTTGCAGGCCGCGGTGGCCGCCGCGGTGTCGTCCGGGGCGCAGGCCCTGGAGGCGGCGGTCGTCGTCGGCACCGCCGCTCGGATCGATCCGGCCTCGGCCGCCGCGGCCGGCGACCTGGGGGTCGCCACGCTCGTCCTGGCCGGGCCCGACGGTGCCGTGCGGAGCCGGTCCTGAGTACCGCCGGCCCGGCCGGGACCCCGTTCCGCTCCGGCTTCACCTGCTTCGTCGGCCGGCCCAACGCCGGCAAGTCGACCCTGCTGAACGCGATCGTCGGTGAGAAGGTCGCGATCACCTCGGACAAACCGCAGACCACCCGGCGGGCCGTCCGGGGCATCCTGACCCGGCCGGACGCCCAGCTGGTGATCGTGGACACCCCCGGCCTGCACCGGCCGCGCACCCTGCTCGGCGAACGGCTCGACGACCTCGTGCGGTCGGTCTGGGCCGACGTCGACGTGATCGGGTTCTGCCTGCCGGCCGACGAACGGGTCGGTCCCGGGGACCGGCGGATCGCCGCCGACCTGGCCGAGCGGGTGGGCGGGACGCCCGTGGTCGGCGTCGTCACCAAGATCGACAAGGTGTCCCGGGAGCGGCTGGCCGAGCACCTGCTGGAGGTCGCGCAGCTGCTGCCCGACCGGGACGTGGTGCCGGTGTCCGCCGTGGCCCGGGACGGGGTGGACACGCTGATCGATCTGCTGGTGGCGCGGCTGCCCGAGGGTCCGATGCTCTACCCGGACGCCGAGTCCACCGACGAGCCGGTGGAGACCCGGATCGCCGAGCTGGTCCGCGAGGCCGCGCTGGACGGCGTGCGCGACGAGCTGCCGCACTCGCTGGCCGCGCTGGTCACCGAGATCCTGCCGCCGGATCCCGATGCGGCCAAGCCGGTCACCAAGGTGTACGTGACGCTGTACGTCGAGCGGCCGTCCCAGAAGCCGATCGTGCTGGGGCCCAAGGGGTCCCGGTTGGGCGCGGTGGGCCGGCGGGCCCGCCTGCAGATCGAGGAGTTGCTCGGCGGCCGGGTCTACCTGGACCTGCACGTCACCGTGGCCAAGGACTGGCAGCGCGACCCCAAGCAGTTGCGCAAGCTCGGCTTCGACGGCTGATCGGCCGCGCCACGCCGGGCCGCGGGCGGCAATTCGGTACGCCGGCGCAGTCCGGTGTGTCATCATCCGAGCATGGGCAGGCATGCCAGGGGGGCAGTTCGTTCGCAGGTCGTCGCGCGGATCGCCGGGATCGCGGTCCCGGCGGTGCTGATCGTGGCCGCCGGCTGGTTCTGGGTCGCCGGTGCGACCGGCCCGTCGTCGCTCGACTCGACCGTCACCGGGACCGCCGTCGTCGTCTCCTCCCTGCCCTGCCAGAACGGTGACGAGGGCACCGTGGTCGACGTGCAGGACCCGGCCGGCCAGCCGGCCGGCACCACCCGGCGGGCCACGTTGGACGCCTGCGGCCACCGTCCGGGTGACGTCGTCGCGGTGGAGTACTCGACGGCCGACCCCGGGCGGGTCGCGCCGGCCGCCGTCACGGCGGGGGCGGACGATGCGTCGGGCCGGCTGCTGCCGCTGGGGCTGATGCTGGCCGCGCTGCTCGGGGTGGCC
>NZ_JBMDXT010000142.1:0-14851 GCF_048594475.1 Nakamurella sp.
CCGCCGGTGCGCGCCGTCGACACCACCGGGGCCGGCGACGCGTTCACCGGCGCGCTCGCAGTCGCCTGGAGCCGCGGCGACGACCCGGCCAGCGCGCTGCGCCGGGCCTGCGCCGCAGGCGCCCTGGCCGCCACCCGGCCCGGCGCCGCCGCCCCGGCCGCGGCCGAGGTCGACCGGCTGCTGTCCTCCTGACCGGTCCCGGCCGCACCCGGGCGATCCCGGCCGGAGACCCACCGGTGGCCGAGCGTGCGGAGCCACCGTTGCGCACGGCAGAAGTGTCCTCCAGGACTGCGCTGTTGGCCGAGCCTGCGAGGCCACCATCGAGCACGGGAGGGGTGGCCTGGGTGAATGCGGCGACGGAGGAGCCGGATTCTTCAGGACACCCCTAGCAGCCCTGGCCGTTCGGCGCCGTCCCCTGCTGGACCTGCCGGACGAACCCGGTCACGTCGGCCATCACGTCGTCGTTCCAGGTCAGGGCGGTCTGCCAGTCCAGGCCGAGCACGTTCGAGATGTAGATGCTGTGGGTCAGCGGGTAGCGGCTGCAGGAGCGCACCGGCGCCGTCCCCTCCGGGAGCCCGCTCGCGGTCGCCGAGTACGCCGAGACCAGCCCGTCGAACGGCCACAGCTCGGGATCCCCGGCCGGATCGGTGAGGTACCCGCCGGCGATCAGGCGGACGGGAATCGAGTCCAGCACCCCGAGCTGCGCGGCGTTCCATCCCTGGTCGCCGAGCAGGTAGCTCGCGAGTTGCTGACGGCCCAGACCCAGATCGTTCCCCGCGACCTCCTGCTGCATCGCGGCGACCAGCTTCAGGCACACCTCGTTCTCCCGGCAAGCCGATTCCGGCAGCTCCCCGTAGACGATCCGGAACGGCACCGAGCCCTCCCAGGGCGTGCCGACCGTGGTCAGCGACCGCACGGCGACCGGACTGCCGGTGTCCTGCAGGATCCGCGTGGCGGAACGGGCCCACAGACCGCCGTTGGAGTGCCCGACCCAGTCGATCTCGGTGATGCCGTACCGCTCGTGCAGGTGATCGACGAAGTGGGCCAGATGCTCTCCGCCGTTGTCGATGTCGCCGTTCGACAGGATCGTCATGGACGCCGGGAGCGCGGGCGGGCAGCCGCCGAACGCCCCGAACGCCGACGGATCGGGCTCGACGACCGCGCTGCGCGCGTTCATCGCCGGGGCGGTGTAGACCTCCTGGCCGGCGGCCAGCAACGCCGCCCGCAGAGCCGTGTCGGTATTGCCCGCGGCCAGGCCGGTCGTGCAGGCCTCGGACGGCGTGGTGAACGGGCTGACCGCGTCACCGCCCGAGACGATCACCACGGCCCGGTGGGCGGGCGCCGCGAAGGACAGGGACGCCGATCCGGATCCCGCGCGGTCCACCGGGTCGGACGCCGACGATCCGCCGGCGGCGCCCGATCCCGGACCCGACCCGGTGGCGCCGGCGGGCGGTGACGAACACCCGGACAGCGCCACGGCGGCCAGTGCCGACGCGATGACGGCCGCCCGCAGACGGGCCCGGCGGGCGGGACGCACGGTCGCGGAGCTCATCGGTGGCCCTTCCTGACGGTCACGGCCGGCACCCGCACCGCGCGGCGAACGATCGAGCCGGCCGGCCCGCCGGCGGATCCCCGGCGTTCCCGCAGCGGGTGATTCCGATGATGCCCCGACCTTCATCGGTGCCCGCGCATTTCCGGCGCCACCCCGCACCAATGGCCACGCCTATGCGGGACGGGTCGTGGCCGCCCCGCCACGACGTCGATCGGGCCGCCCGGACGCCCGGCCGGAGCCCACCGCGCGCACCCGCGCACGGGCCGAGATCGGCTGTCGCCAGCCGTCAGTCGCCGACCATCCGCGGCCCCCCGGAGACCCGGCACGCCCCTCACCCCCGCACCGGAGAAATGTCCTTCCCGGCCCACGGGGAGGAACGCTCACACCATGCCGTCCGGCCTCCGGGTCACGCAAGAATGTCGCCACCGGGGCGCAGAACGTCATCCATTCCGGGCGGGCGACAATCGGCGTCGATCACCGACCGGAATCGATTGCCCACCAATGAAGTGACGGATTTCCCGCTCGTCGCCGGCACCCCCGCGCCCGGACGCCCAGCGCCCCGCGCGACGGAGGCCGCTCCGCCTCGGCTCGACGGTGGCCCCGCAGCCTCGGCCCCGCGCGCGACGGCGGCCCCGCAGCCTCGGCCCCGTGCTCGACGGCGGCCCCGCAGCCTCGGCCCCGTGCTCGACGGCGGCCCCGCAGCCTCGGCCCCGTGCTCGACGGTGGCCCCGCAGGCTCGGCCCCGTGCGCGATGGTGGCCTCGCAGGCTCGGCCAACTAGGCTGGTCCGGCTATGGCACATCTTCTGGGGGCCGAGGCCCTGCACCTCGAGTACCCCGCCAAGGTCGTCTTCGACGCCGTCTCGCTGGGGGTCGACGAGGGCGACCGCATCGGCATCGTCGGCCGCAACGGCGACGGCAAGTCGAGCCTGCTGGCCATGCTGGCCGGGCGGCTGGAACCCCACCGGGGGCGCGTGACCGTCCGTGGCGGCGTCACGGTCGGTGTCCTCGACCAGGGCGACACCCTGGACGACGCCGACACCGTCGGGCACGCGGTGGTCGGCGACACCCCCGAGCACGAATGGGCCGGCGATCCGCGGATCCGCGAGATCCTCGGCGGCCTGCTCACCGACCTGGACTGGTCCGCGCGGCTGGACACGCTGTCCGGCGGCCAGCGGCGGCGGGTCGCGCTGGCCCGCCTGCTCGCCGGCGACCACGACGTGCTGGCCCTGGACGAACCGACCAACCACCTCGACGTCGAGGCCATCGCCTGGCTGGCCCAGCACCTGCGCCGCCGCTGGCCGGCCACCGGCGGTGGGCTGCTGGTCGTCACCCACGACCGCTGGTTCCTGGACGAGGTCTGCACCACCACCTGGGAGGTGCACGACCGGATCGTCGAACCGTTCGACGGCGGGTACGCCGCGTACATCCTGCAGCGGGTCGAGCGCGACCGGCAGGCCGCGGCCATCGAGTCCCGGCGGCAGAACCTGGCCCGCAAGGAACTGGCCTGGCTGCGGCGGGGCGCGCCGGCCCGGACGTCCAAGCCCAAGTTCCGCATCGACGCGGCCAACACGCTGATCGCCGACGTGCCGGAGATCCGGGACTCCGTGCAGCTGCAGTCGCTGGCCGTCACCCGGCTCGGGAAGGACGTCGTCGACCTGCAGGGCGCCTCGGTCGCCTTCGACGACCGGGAGATCCTGCACGAGATCGTCTGGCACCTGGCCCCGGGGGAACGCACCGGCATCCTCGGCGTCAACGGAGCCGGCAAGTCGACCCTGCTCGGACTGATCGCGGGCACGGTGACGCCGACGACCGGTCGGGTCAAGCGCGGGGTGACGGTGAAGGTCGCCACGCTGACCCAGCGGATGGACGAGCTGGAGCAGCATCTTCAGGACCCCGTCCGGGTCGTCATCGAGCGGTTGCGGACCAACTACACGTTCGGCAGCGGCTCGAAGGCCCAGGAACTCACCCCGGGTCAGCTGCTGGAGCGGCTGGGCTTCGCGGCCGGCCAGCTCTCCACGCCGGTCAAGGACCTCTCCGGCGGGCAGCGCCGGCGGCTGCAGCTGCTGCTGATCCTGCTGGACCAGCCCAACGTGCTGATCCTCGACGAGCCGACCAACGACCTGGACACCGACATGCTCGCCGCGCTCGAGGATCTGCTCGATTCGTGGGCCGGGACACTGATCGTCGTCTCGCACGACCGGTACTTCATCGAACGCGTCACCGACCAGCAGTACGCGATCTTCGACGGGCGGCTGCGGCACCTGCCCGGCGGCGTCGACGAGTACCTGCGGCTGCGGGCGGCCCGGCCGAGCCTGACCGGGGCCGCGCGGGAGACCTCCACCGTCCCCGCCGTCGCCGGAGTCGAGGCGGCGGCGGACGGGGTCGGGTCCGGCCTGTCCGGCGCCGAGCTGCGCGCCGCGCAGAAGGAACTCACCGCCATCGAGCGCAAGATCACCCGGCTCACCGACCAGATCACCACCCGGCGGACCGCGCTGGCCGATCACGACCAGAGCGACTACCAGGGGATCAACAAGCAGATGGCCGCCATCGCCGACCTCGAACGGGAGGTCGAGCAGCTCGAGGAGCAGTGGCTCGAGCTCGGCGACCGGCTGGAGTAGCGCTCGCGACGGTCGGGTATCGGGCGCATTCGCGCGGAGCATCCGCCGCCGCCGGCCCGGCCGACTCTCCGCGATCGCGCTCACCCGCACCCACGGCGGCCACCACGCACACCCCCGCGCACCATCCGCCGCTCCCGGCCCGGCCGGGGTTCTGCAGCCGCGGCCGCGCAAGCCCGGCCGGAGCGGCGATCCCCCTGCGAGACAGGAACGACTCCGCCGCGTCCTCTCCAGACGGATCCGGACCGATCCGGGTCTACCCGCGGACCGGCGAGGTCGGGATCACCCGCGCCCCGGGCGCCGGGCCCGCGGCGACCCGCACCGAGCGGCAGGTGCCGGAACCGGCCAGCTCGGCGGCGACCGCCCCGGCGGACTCGGCGTCCGCGCACAGGAACGCCACCGTCGGCCCCGATCCGGAGACCACCCCGCCGAGCGCCCCCGCGGCCTCCCCGGCACGCAGCGTGCGGCGCAGCTCGGGCTGCAACGAGACGGCTGCGGCCTGCAGGTCGTTGCCCAGGGCCGCGGCCACCGCGGCCGGTTCGCCACCGGCCAGCGCGGCCAGCATCGTGTCGACCGGTTTGACCCGGGGCGGGTTGCCCTGTTCCCGCAGGCGGTCCAGTTCGGCGAAGACGGCGGGCGTGGACAGCCCGCCCTCGGCCATCGCCAGCACCCAGTGCAGGCGGGCGCGGGTCATCACCGGCGAGAGCAGGTCACCGCGGCCGGTGCCCAGCGCCGTGCCGCCGGCCAGCGCGAACGGCACGTCCGCACCCAACTCGCGGCCGATCTCGGTGAGCTGCCGGCGATCCAGGTCCAGCTCCCACAGTGCGGCACAACCGACCAGCGCGGCCGCGGCGTCCGCGCTGCCGCCGGCCATTCCGCCGGCCACCGGGATCTGCTTGGCGATGTCGATGGCCACCGGACCGCCCGAGCGGGTCCGCTGAGCCAGCAACCGGACGGCCATCCCGGCCAGATTCTTGGCCCCGGCGGGCACCCCGTCGGCCGGGGTGCAGCGGACCGAGGACCGGCGCGCCGGGGTGATCGTCAGCTCGTCGGCCAGGTCCAGGGCGTGGAAGACGGTCACCAGATCGTGGTAGCCGTCGTCGCGGACGTCGCCGACGGCCAGGTAGAGGTTGACCTTGGACGGGGCCCGCACCCGGACCCCCGGACCGGCGGGCAGGCGCGTGGGTGACGAGGGGCTCATTCGTGGGCGGCCGCGTCGATGGCCTCGCGGGCCGCGGCGATCCGCGCGAACTCCTGCACCCCGAGCACCTCGCCCCGGGCCGACGGGTCGATGCCGGCCCGGGTCAGGATCTGCTCGGCGAAGGCCGGGCTGCCGGCCCAGTCACCCAGGGCGGCCCGCAACGTCTTGCGGCGCTGCGCGAAGGCCGCGTCGATGACGGCGAACACCGCGGCCCGGTCCCCGGCCGGCGGCCGGGCCGCCCGGTCGAACGCGACGAGCGCCGAGTCGACGCCCGGCACCGGCCAGAACACGGTCCGGCTGATCGACCCGGCCCGGCGGGCGTGGCCGTACCAGGCGAGCTTGGCGCTCGGTGCCCCGTAGGTCTTCGAGCCCGGCCCGGCGGCCAGCCGGTCGGCCACCTCGGCCTGCACCATCACCAGCACGTGCCGCAGGGTCGGCACCTCGGCCAGCAGGTGCAGGATCACCGGGACGGCCACGTTGTACGGCAGGTTGGCCACCAGAGCGGTGGGATCGGCCGGCGCGACGCGATCGGGGGCGGTCAGAGTCAGCCGGTCGGCGGTGATCGTCATCGCGTCGGCGGTGATCACGGTCAGCGCCTCGTGACGGGCCGGAGCGTGCGCCCGGACCGTGGTCGGCAGCAACGCGGCGAGCCGGGGGTCGATCTCGACCGCGGTGACCGCGGCGGCCGCGTCGAGCAGGCCCAGCGTCAGCGACCCCAGTCCCGGCCCGACCTCCAGCACGTGATCGGTCGAGCGCAGGTCGGCGGCGGCGACGATGCGGCGGACGGTGTTGCCGTCGTGGACGAAGTTCTGGCCCAGGGTCTTGGTCGGGGTCAGCTCCAGCACCTCGGCCAGCCGCCGCACCTCGACCGGCCCGAGCAGGGTCACCGGCGGTTGATCGGTCACGGCACCCATCCTCACACGAACGGCGCCGTCCCCATCAACCTGGGCGAGCCGGCCACCGGCGCGCGCCGGCCGCCCGGACGACGAAAAGGGCCCGACCGGTGGTCTGGCCCTTCGTGTCGTCGCCACCCCGGCGACCGGGGTCGATCGGGATCAGCCGGCCGGCGGGCCGGCGGCCGCGTAGGCGCACAGCCACGGCTCGAGGCCGCGGGACTGGTAGAGCGCCTTGGCCCGGGCCAGCTGCTCCTCCGGCGAGGCGTCCAGCGGGTTGCCGGAGCCGCCCACGCTGGCCCAGGTCGGCAGGTCGAACTGGAAAAGCCCGTAGGTGGACAGGTACCCGGACGGGTTGTTGACCGCCTTGGGGTTGTTGGTCGACTCGCAGTAGGCCAGGCCGTCCCAGTTGACGCCGAACTCGGTGTCGTGGAAGAAGACCCGGCTGCCCTGCCAGTCCAGGGTGGACTTGCTGCCGACGTGCACCTGGTTCGGGGTCGCCTCGACCAGGGTGGTCCGGGAGACCTCCTGCCGGCCGGTCTCCACCCCGTTGGTGGTGGTGATCTGGGTGACGACCTGCTGGCGGCCAGGCGTCCCGGCGGCGACCACCTGGGTGGTGCCCTTGTCCAGGTTCGGGTCGTCGACGGTCTGGTCGGTCGGCGGCACGTCCACGGTGTCGGTGCTGGTGGTGACGGCGACCCGGGTGATGGTGATCGCGGTGCCGTCGGTCACCGGAGTGTCCGGGGTGGGCTGGACCGTGTCGTTCGGACCCAGCGGCAGGCCCTGGGAGTTCAACACGTCCCCGACGTTGGTCCCGCCGGCCTGCACGGTCACCGGGGTTCCGGCCCCGTCCGTGATCGTGACGGTGTGCATGGTGGAGGCGATCAGGTCCATGCCGGACAGCGGGATCTCCCGCGACCGGTCCGCGGACAGGGCCAGCGTCGACGGGTCCTGGCCCAGCTGCACGAGCGCCTCGTCCACGGTGTCGGCCGTGGTCCACAGCTGCTGGGTGACTCCGTTGATGCTGACGGTCAGCTGGCGGGCCCGTTCGAGCGCGATGTGCGAGCCGTCGGAGATCTGCGTGTCCGCGGCCGGGGCCAGCACGTCGTGCTCGCCGGCGGACAGCCCGGCGGCGTCCAGCGCTCCGGCGACGGACCCGGCGAGGGTGGTGACCTGGCGGTCCTGGCCGTCGACGGTGATCGTCACGTGCTTGGACATCGCGGCCGCGGTCGCGCCGCCGACCGCCACCACGCCCAGGGCCGCGGCCATACCGACCAGCAGCAGCTTGCGACGGCGGTTCGGCCGCGCCGGGGTGGTCTCGTCGGCCAAGGTGCCAACGTTGTCGCTATCGATGCTCATCTAGTCTTCCGATGTGTCAACCGTGACCCGGGCAGGGCAGGAGGCAACCGCAGCGATGTGGTCCCCAACCCATTCACATCAGCACCAGCAGGCGAATCGTGATCGCGCCGCGCATCGACCCGTCAAGAATGGTGGGTCGGCCGGCGCCGCCTGGTTCTGCGACAACCCCGGGGGCAGATAACTCCCATCCCGGCTTCTATCACGAAAGCGTAACGGTGCAGGTCACGGTGCGCAAGGCTCGTGCGTGGTCTATCAAGCATGGCATAGATCACAGCTGTGAAAATGGCAGGCGAAAAACCCCCACTCCGTCCGGAATGGGGGTTTTTCGTGACGCTTTGTCGATCACCTTCGGGCGATCGATCGGCCAGGGTCAGCCGGCGTAGCCGCACGCCCAGGGCGAGGTGCCGCGGGAGGCCGCGACGTTCTCGGCGACCGCGATCTGCTGCTCCTTGGTGGCCAGGTCCGCGCGCGGCGCGTACTGGGTGCCGCCACCGCTGGCCCAGGTCGAGTTGTCGAACTGCAGGCCGCCGTAGTAGCCGTTGCCCGTGTTGATCGACCAGTTGCCGGTCGACTCGCACTGCGCGATGCCGTCCCAGTTGATCCCGCTGGAGCCGGAGGACACCGGAGCGCTAGAGCTGGAGCTGGATCCGCCGGAGGAGCTCGAGGAGGACGAGCTCGACGAGGAGGAGCCCGAGTTCGACGACCGGGACGAGGACGACGAGGCGACCGGCGCCTGCTTGGTGCCGACGGAGACGATGGTCGCCTGGGCCGGGGTCACGGTGGTCCGGGAGACCTCGGTCTTGGCGGTCTCGGCGCCGTTCGTGGTGGTCACCTCGTAGGTGACCGAGTCCTTGCCCGCCGAACCCTGCTGGGTGACGGTGCTGGTGCCCGCGTCGGCGGAGCTGTCCTCGACGGTCTGGTCGGCCGGCTGCGCGACGTCGACGTCCTCGGTCACCGTGGTCTTGGCGACGCGGGTGATCGCGACGACGAGCCCCTCGCTCAGCGCGGTGTCGGTGGCCGGGCTGACCAGATCCAGCGGGCCGAGCGCGATGCCCTGCTCGTTGATCAGGTCGCCGACGTTCTTGCCGGCGGTGGTGACCGCGGCGGCGGCCGCGCCACCGTCGGAGACCGACACGTTGTGCAGGGTGTCGGCGGTCACGGCCAGGCCGTCCAGCGGGATGTCGCGGGACCGGTCGGCGGAGAGCTTGTAGGCCGTCGGGTCCTGGCCCAGCTGGGCCAGCGCCTCTTCGACGGTGGTCGCAGTGGTCCAGATCTCGCGGGTCTGGCCGTCGATGGTCAGGGTGAGCAGGCGACCGTGCTGCACGACGATCTGCGAGCCGTCGGAGATGGAGGTGTCCAGCGCCGGCGCGACGGTGTCGTGCTCGCCGACGGAGATCCCGGCCGCGTCCAGCGCGCCCTCGACCGACCCGGAGAAGGTGCCGACCTCCTGGGCCTGGCCGTCGACGGTCACCGTGACGTCCTTGTGCGCGGCGACGGCCACGCCGCCGCCGGCGACCAGGGCCACGACCAGCGCGGCGGCGCCGACCAGCACCGGCTTGCGCAGGCTGCGCCCGGTCTTGACGGTGGTGGTGGTGTCGGTGTCGCTGTCGATGCCGGAGTCGAGGGTATCGGTGGAGTGATCGGTCGCAGTCAAAGTGGTCGTCCGTATGTTCGTGGTATCCGGGCAGGGTCAACCGCACGCAGAATGCTCATCGACGAGTCGTGATAACATCCCCGGCGTTCGGCCGAAACGTGAATCGCGGTTTCCGCGGTTCCACTTCTATTGATCGGCCGGTAATTCACCGGTTGCGCGTGGTTGGGGCGATCCCATCCCAGCTGCTATCACGAAACGATAAACGACCGGCAACGGTTGTGATACCCCTGTCGGCGAACTGTGGCGCAGGCAACACCGTTCCCGGCGACAAAACGTGATCGCGGTCACAGCGAATTCGTGTCCATTTTGCTCACCCTTTACCCGGATCGGTGAAGGGTAAAGTGAATCGATCAAGACTATCGGACGTCGGCCCAGTTGAGAGCGTCGGTACCGAACGAACGTTCGTCGTCCGGGTAAATTCAGCGCATTCATCGGCCGGGCCCGGCCCGGCCGGCCGGAAATACGTCCCGCCATTCCGCCAGCCGGAATGCGAGGAGCCGCCGGCCCGGGGAAATCAGCCGGCGGCGTACCCGCAGGCCCAGGGCGAGAGGCCCCGGGCGGCGTACACCCGCTCGGCGATCGCGATCTGCTGGTCCTTGGTGGCCAGGTCGGCCCGCGGCGCGTAGGCCCCGCCACCGTTGCTCAGCCAGGTGCCGCGGTCGAACTGCAACCCGCCGTAGTAGCCGTTGCCGGTGTTGATGGACCAGTTGCCGCCCGACTCGCAGCGGGCGATCGCGTCCCAGTTCACGCACCAGCCCCCGCTCGGGGCGGGCGGCGCGGCCGGCTGGGGCGCCGGCTCGGGGGCCGGATCCGGAGCCGGGGCGGCGGCCACCGGCTGCGGATCCGGAGCCGGGGCCGGGGCCGGCTGCGTCGAGGGGGCCGGTTTGGTGCCGACCCGGGTGATCGTCGGGCGGGCCTCGGTGACCACCGTGCGGCCCACCTCCTCGCGGGGGCCCGCGGTCCCGTTGGTCGTCGTGGTCCGGTAGGTGACGTCGACGACACCGGGCCGGCCGACCTGGCTGACCGTGGTGACGCCCTCGGCCAGCGTGTCGTCACGCACGGTCCGGTCGGCCGGCTGGTCGACCGTCTCGGTCACGGTCTCGGTGCTGTAGGCGATCCGGGTGACGCTCACCTGCAGCCCGTCGGCGACCGGATCGTCCAGCCCGGGCGTCACCACGTCGTCCGGGCCGGGCGTGACGCCGGCGGCCGCGAGCACCTGGCGCACGGTGGTCTGGTCGGTGACGATCGCGGACGCCGGATCGGTGCCGACCGTGAGCGTCACGGTGGGCAGTGTGGTGACGGTGACGGTGCCGCCGTCGGTGACCGGATCGGTCAGTGCCGGGCTGACCCGCTGATTGGCCGCCGGCGCGATGCCGGCGTCGGCCAGCAGCTGCCCGATCGTCGTGCCGGTGCCGGTGACCTGGCGGGCGATCCCGTCGACGGTCACCGTCGCGGTGCGCAGGGTGTCGGCCGACACGGCCAGGCCGTCCAGCGGGATCGACCGGGTGCGGTCGGCGGACAGCCGGTACGCGGCCGGGTCCTGGCCGAGGTCCTGCAGGGCCTGCTCGACGGTGGTGGCCGTCGTCCAGATCTGCCGGGTCCGGCCGTCGACGGTCAGGGTGAGCAGCCGGCCGCGGTGGATGACGATCTGCGCGCCGTCGGTCACCGCGGCATCCGGAGCGGGGGCGACGGTGTCGTGCGCCCCGACGGTGATCCCGGCGTCGTCCAGCACACCCTGCACGGAGGCGGCCATGGTGCCGACGTCCTGGGCCTGCCCGTCGGAGACGACGGTGACCGTCTTGTGCCGGGCCAGCGCGATGCCGCCGGCCACCCCGAGGACCAGCACCAGCACCGACGCGGCCACCGCGATGATCATCGCCCGCGACCGGCGGCGGGCCTGCGGGGCGCCGTCGGCGGGCGCCGCGTCCACATCGACCGGCTCGGCCGGCGCGTCCACATCGACCGGCCCGGCCGGATCGACCGGCTCGGCCGGATCGGCGATGAGCCCGAGCGAGACCAGGTCGCCCGCCGTCCCGTCGACATCCTCGTCGGCCCGCCGGTGGGCCCCGGTGGGGCGGCGGGGGCCGAGGTCGGGCGTCGAGGTCATCTGCCGTCCAGGGTCGTCGGGTCCGGCAGCGGCGGGCGGTTGCGTCGGTGGCCCGGTGTCCGGGCACAAAAAAACAGGGCCTGTCCCCGTACCGGGCGGCGGTCGTCCCCGAGCCGCTCAGTACGCCGACAGGTCCTGCCCCTGACGCAACCGGGCTTCCCCGTCCCGGTTGTTGTCACGGAAGGGTAACGGTCCGGGCTCGGGGAGGCAACCTCGGGATTCGCCGGACGTCAGGGGCCGATCCGGTACACCCGCTCGGCGTTGATCCGCAGCCTTTCACAGAGCTGGTCGAGCTCCTGCCCCCGCAGCGCCGCGAGGGCCCGAACCGTGTACGGCAGTGCGTAGGGCTCGTTGCGCCGGCCCCGGTGCGGGTGCGGGGTGAGGAACGGCGCGTCGGTCTCGGCCAGCAGCAACTCGTCGGGCACGATCCGGGCGGCCTCGGCCAGCTCCCGGGCGTTGCGGAAGCTGACCGGGCCGGCGAACGAGAGGTGATAACCGGCGTCGGCGCACTCCCTGGCCATCTCCGCGTCCCCGGAGAAGCAGTGGAAGATGACCCGTTCCGGGGCGCCCTCCGCCCGCAGGGTGGCCAGCACCGCGGCGTGGGCGTCGCGGTCGTGGATCATCACCGGTTTGTCCAGCCGCTTGGCCAGGTCGATGTGCCAGGCGAAAGCGCCCGCCTGGACGTCGTGCGGGGCCGCGTCCCAGTAGTGGTCCAGGCCCGTCTCCCCCACGGCCACGACCCGCGGGTCGGCCGCGAGCCGCTCGATCTCCGTGCGGGCCTCGTCGGTGAGGGTGTCGGCGCGTGTCGGGTGCAGCGCGACCGCGGCGTACAGGTCCGGATGCCACTGCGCCGCCCGCACCACCCAGCGGGCCGACTCGAGGTCGTCGGCCACGGTGACCACGCGGGTGACGCCGACCGCCGCAGCCCGGTCCATCGCCGCGGCGACCTGCTCGCGCGTTCGCGCCCCGCACGCGTCCAGGTGCGTGTGCCCGTCGACGACCGGGGCCGGCAACGGCTCCGGCGGCGGCGCGAGCGGCTTGCCCGCGACCGCGGGGTGCGGCTCGTCCGGCGCGGCGGCGGGGTCGGCGGTCATCGACGGCCCCGCCCGCGGTGACGGCCGCGCCGGCTCACGTGATCGGGGCCCAGTCGGGCCCGGTCTCGCCCAGCTTGGCGTCGAGCTTGCCGAACAGCGGAGTGGGCTTGGCCAGGGGCCGGCCGACCTCGATGTCGCGGCGCGCCCAGGTGGCCTGCTCGCCCGCGTAGTCGCCGGTGAGCACCGGATAGTCGACGACCTCCGGCACGCCGACGCCCTCGACGTCGTCGTCGAAATCGGTGACCGTGCGGATCTCCGGCTGCGCGGCCCAGACCCCCTCCCCGCCGAGCGCCTCGAAGATCTTCTGGCTCGAGTGCGGCAGGAACGGGGTCAGCAGCGTCTTCGCGTCGTCGACGACCTGCAGCGCGGTGTGCAGGATCGTGCCCTGCCGGTCCGGGTCGTCCTTGATCTTCCACGGCTCGGACTCGGAGATGTACTTGTTGGCCAGCCCGACGACGCGCATCGCCTCGGTCGCGGCCTGCTTGAACCGGCTGCGCGCCAACAGGTCTCCGACCGTGTCGAACGCCGCCGCGGACGCCCGGAGCAGCTCGGCGTCGGCGTCGGCCGGCGCCACCGGAGCCGGGATCGCCCCGAAGTTCTTGTGCGTCATGGACACCGAGCGGTTGACCAGGTTGCCCCACTCGTTGGCCAGCTCGAAGTTGTTGCGGCGGATGAACTCGTCCCAGGTGAAGTCCGCGTCCTGGTTCTCCGGGCCGGCCACCGCGATGAAGTACCGCAGCGAGTCCGGTCCGAACTCGCGCAGGAAATCGCCGACGTAGATGACGGTGCGCCGGGACGTGGAGAACTTCGACCCGCTCATCGTCAGGAACTCGCTGGAAACCACCTCGGTCGGCAGGTTCAGCGCCCCGAGCGTGCCGGGGCCCCCGCCGTGCGCACCACGACCGTCGTACGCCAGCAGCTCCGCCGGCCAGATCTGCGAGTGGAAGGTGATGTTGTCCTTGCCCATGAAGTAGTAGGCGCGGGCCTGTTCGTCGCCACCGTGCCACCATCGCTGCCAGGCGTCGGGGTCGGGCTCGCCGTGGTTGCCGTACCGCCGCGCCCATTCGATCGATGCGGACAGGTACCCGATGACGGCGTCGAACCACACGTACAGCTTCTTGTCCGGCCGGTCGCGCCACCCGTCCAGCGGAACCGGGATGCCCCAGTCGATGTCGCGGGTCATCGCCCGAGGCTTCAGGTCGTCCAGCAGGTTCAGCGAGAAGCGCAGCACGTTGGGGCGCCAGTCGGTGCGGGTACGCAGCCAGACCCCGAGGGCGTCGGCCAGCGCCGGCAGGTCCAGGAAGTAGTGCTCGGACTCGGTGAAGACCGGCGTCTCCCCGTTGATCCGGGAGCGCGGGTTGATCAGGTCGATGGGATCCAGCTGATTGCCGCAGTTGTCGCACTGGTCCCCGCGGGCGCCGTCGTAACCGCAGATCGGGCAGGTGCCCTCGATGTAGCGGTCGGGCAGGGTCCGCCCGGTCGACGGCGAGATCGCCGACATCGTGGTGCGCGGCACGAAATAGCCGTTGCGATGGACGGTGCGGAACAGCTCCTGGACCACGGCGTAGTGGTTCCGGGTGGAGGTCCGGGTGAACAGGTCGTAGCTCAACCCGAGGCCCTGCAGATCCTGCACGATGACCTTGTTGTACCGGTCGGCCAGCTCCCGCGCGGTCACGCCCTCCTGGTCGGCCTGCACCAGGATGGGGGTGCCGTGCTCATCGGTGCCCGAGACCATCAGCACGTCGTGGCCGGCCATCCGCTGGTACCGGGAGAAGACGTCGGCGGGGACCCCGAAGCCGGAAACGTGGCCGATGTGCCGGGGACCGTTGGCGTAGGGCCAGGCCACGGCGGTCAGGACGGGCTTGCTCATTCCGGTCAGCCTAGTCGGCCGAACCTGCGAGGCCGCCCATCGAGCACCGGAGGGGTGTCCTGAAGCAACGCGGCGACGAAGGAGCCGGGATTGCTTCAGGAGACCCCTCGGGGGCCGCGCCGGCGCGTCCGCCCATCCGCCCGGGCGGCCGCCCCCGCGCGCCCGCGGCCGGCGGGGTCGACCGTTTCCGCGGGAACGCGGTCCGGTCGTGCGCCGCGGGCCCGCTCGGCCGCCGGGCGTTTCCGCGGGAACGCCGGCGGCCGAGCGGGAGTGAATCAGTCGGTGCGGGTTTCGGTGCGGTCGCCGGACCAGAGGGTGTGGTAGGTGCCGGGTCGGTCGGTGCGGTGGTAGGTGTGGGCGCCGAAGAAGTCGCGTTGGCCTTGGATCAGGGCGGCGGCGAAGCCGGGGGTGGGGATGCCGGCGGTCGCGGCGCCGGCGACGACCCGCCGCCAGGCGTCCTGGGCGTGGGTGATCGCGTCGGTGAAGTACGGGGCGAGCAGCAGCG
>NZ_JBMDXT010000143.1:0-4758 GCF_048594475.1 Nakamurella sp.
GGGCTAATCGGGCGCGGGGGGGGGGCGCCGCCGCCCGCGGGCGGCCCCCCCCCCGGGCGGGGCCGCGCCCCCGGGGCCGGGGCGCCCCGCGACCGCGCCGGCCGATCCCGGCAGCGACCCCGCCCTGACCGCCGGTCTCACCGATCCGGGCGCCCCCGGGGCGGGCGCGTGACGGGCCGGCCGGCCCCGCGCCGCCGGGGCCCGCGGCCTGACGCTGCCGTGACGACCGGCCGGAGGGCGGGCCGGTGAACGAGGAGAAGACCTTCCTGGACCGCCTGCTGGAGATCGTCGCGGTCCTGTTGCTGGCGATCACCACCCTGGGCACCGCCTGGTGCGGCTACCAGGCGTCCCAGTGGTCGGGCGTGCAGAGCGACGACAGCAAGCAGGAGGCCGGCTACCGGCTGGAGGGCAACCGCCAGTACGGCCTGGCCGTGCAGACGATCAGCTACGACACCAACTTCATCGCCATGTATGCGCAGGCCGTCCAGGCCGGCAACACCGGCCTGGCCACCTTCTACCGCCAGTCGCTGGCCCGCCCGGATTTCCTGCCGACCCTGGACAAGTGGGAGGCCGAGGTCGCCGCCGGGCAGGCGCCGACCCCGCTGAGCGAGGACCAGGAGTACCTCGACACGCTGCGCGGCGGGTACCTCGACGCGCAGGCCAAGGGGGACGCGGCCTCGGTCGCCGCCTCCGAGGCCGGCGCCAACGCCCAGCAGTACGTGCTCACCACGATCGTGCTGGCGGTCGCCCTGTTCTTCGCCGGCGTCACGTCCTCGTTCCGGTACAAGCCGGCCCGGGCGATGCTGATCATCCTGGCGCTGGGCACCCTGGCCTTCGCCGCCTCCCGGGTGGCGGACCTGCCCATCGCGTGACGCCCGCGGTCGGGTGAATCGCCGTCGGTTCACCCGATCGACGCGATTCGGACACAGCAATCCCACAGGCGGGTCGCTCGGACGCCGCCGTCGGCCCGGCCCGGTGACACCCCGCAGCATCCCGGCGGCGGCATCCGGGCCATGCGGTCCGCACCCGTCACCCGCCGGTGATCTCCCGGCTACCCGCCGCAGGCCCGTCCGGACGAGCCCGCCCCGGCTGCGCTTGACGGTCGCCGGACCCCGTGAGTTGCTGGCCGGTGGCGCCCTGCGCAGGACGGTTCGGAACGGATCGGGGCCGTTCCGGGCGGCCGGCGACACCTCGGGGGCCGACGGGGGCGGAATCGGGACCGCCACACTGCTGGGACAGGGGGTTCGGTGGGGGTTCGGGTGGCGCGGGACGCTCGAACGCGGTGGGCCGCCGGCTCCCGCGCGGCCGCCGTGGCCACGACCGGTCTGGTCCTGGCGTCGGCCGTGCTCGTCGCCCCGGCCCTGGGTCCGGTCGTCGTGCCGCTGGCCGCCGCCGTCACGATGCTGGCCTGCGCGGCTCCTGCCCGGACCGGCGGCCCGACCGCCCGCGGCTGGTGGTGGGTGGCCGCCGCGGTCGGCACCTGGGCCGGCGGGCTGCTCCTGTGGACCCTGGTGTGGCGGCCGCCCTTTCCGGGCCCCGTCACACAGGCCCTCGCGCAGGTCGGGCCGAGCGTCTACCTGGTCCCGGCCCTGTGGGCCCTGTGGCTCCTGCGTTCACCGGACCGCGAGGGCATCGTCTTCGCGCGGCAGATCCTCGACGGTCTGATCGTGGCCGGGTCGGCCCTGTTCGTCGCGTGGATCGGCCTTCGCCGGCTGGACCCGGCGGGCGGGGGCGGAGGGGCCGAACAGTGGGTCACCCTGGCCGTTCGGCCGGCCGCCGGGGCCCTGCTCACGGGCACCGTGCTGATCGTCGGCCTGGCGCAGCCCGCCGCCCGGCGCGGCCCCTGGGCCGTCGGGTTCCTCGGGGTGCTCACCGTGACCGTCACCAGCTGGCTCGCCGTGGCCGCACCGGGGCCGTCCGATCCGCTCCGGACCGCTCCGGCGGCCGGCTGGACCGTGGGCGTGCTGCTGATCGGGCTGGCCGCCCTGCTGCCGGCGACCCGGCGGCCGGACCGGTCGACCCTCGGCGGGCTGACCCAGGACGGGCTGCCCTACCTGGCCGCGGCGGTCGCGGTCGCCGGCGCCCTGCTCGGCGACGTCCTGCACGATCCGCTCCTGGTCGCCGGCGGCGTCGCGCTGATGCTCCTGGTCGCGGGTCGCTACCTGCTCGTCCACGCCGAGCGCCGCTCCCGCACCCGGCGCTTGGAGCGCTCGCTCGAACGCCGCAGCACCGAACTCGGGGGCGCCCGGTCGCATCTGCGGCAGACGTTCGACGAGTCACCGATCGGGGTGGTCGCGATCGGCCCGGACGGGGTGATCCTGGAGGCCAACCCCGCCTTCGGCCGGCTGCTGCGGGCCGACCCCGCCGATCTGGCCGGGCGCAGCCTGCCCGACCTGACCGCACCGGAGCAGGACCGGGACGGCTCGTCGCTCGGGGCGACCCTGGCCCGCATCCGGGCCGGCACCGACCGGATCGACCCGGTCGAGGAGCGGTACCGGGCGTTCGACGGCTCGGATGTCTGGGTCCAGCAGACGGTCGGCGTCTACCGCGACCCGCAGGGGGCGGCCACGACCATCGCCGTCCAGGTCGTGGACATCACCGCCGCCCGCGCCGCCCTGCTCGCCCAGGCGCGGCAGACCCGGTTCCTGGACGCGACCATGGAGAACCTCGACTCGGCCGTCATCGCCTGCGACGCCGGCGGCCGGGTGATCCTGATGAACCGGCCGGCGCGTGAGCTGCTGCAGGTGCCGGCCGCTCCCTGGCTGCCCCCGGGCGACTGGTCGGACCTGCAGGTGCTGCTGGCCGGGGACGGCCGCACCCCGGTGGAGCCGGACGAGCTGCCGCTGATCCGGGCGCTGCGCGGCGAGGACGTGCGGGACGCCGAACTGGTGGTGGGCACGCCCGACGGCGAGCGCCGCGTGCTGCTGATCAACGGCCGCCAGATCCGCGATCTCGACGGCGACGGGACCGGCCCGGTGCTGGGCGCGGTGGTCTGCATGACCGACGTCACCGATCGCCGGGAGGCCGAGGCCGCCCTGGTCCGGCAGGGTCTGCACGACCCGTTGACCGACCTGGCCAACCGCGCCTTGCTGCGGGACCGGCTCACCCAGGCCATCGCCCGCCAGGATCGTCAGCCGGACCCGTTCGCGCTGCTGCTGCTGGACCTGGACGGGTTCAAACTCGTCAACGACAGCCTCGGACACCAGGCCGGCGACGAGGTGCTGGTCGCCATCGCCCATCGCTTCCAGGGTTGTCTGCGGGCCAGCGACACCATCGCGCGGCTCGGCGGGGACGAGTTCGCGGTGCTGCTGGAGAACACGACGGGCCCGGAGGCGGTCTCCGTCGCCGAGCAGCTGCTGACCACCCTGCGCCGGCCGGTCCGGGTCGAGCAGCACGCCATCAACCCCGACGCCTCCGTCGGGATCGCCCTGTCGACCGGTCGGGACACCGCGGAGTCGATGCTGCGCAACGCGGACCTGGCCATGTACGCGGCCAAGGACGCCGGCAAGGGCGTCATCGAGGTCTTCCGGGCCGCCATGCACGACAGCGTCCTGCAACGCCTGATCATGGACAGCGAGCTGCGGCGCGCGGTCGAGCAGGAGCAGTTCGCGGTCTACTACCAGCCCACCTTCTCGCTGGTCACCGGCCGGCTGTGCGGGTTCGAGGCGCTGCTGCGCTGGCGGCATCCCGCCAAGGGGGAGATCCCGCCGTGCAGCTTCATCCCGCTGGCCGAGAGCACCGGCCTGATCGTCCCGCTCGGTCGCTGGGTGCTCGAACAGGCCTGCCGGCAGGCGGCCCGGTGGCGCACCCTCGTCGGACCCACCGATCCGCTGCTGATGTCGGTCAATCTGTCGGTCCGGCAGCTGCACGATCCCGGGCTGACGGACGTCGTGCTCGCGGCCCTGCGCGACGCCGGGCTCGAACCGGGCGGCCTGCAGTTGGAGATCACCGAGAGCATCTTCGACCAGCGGAACGAGATCGTGGGCGTTCTCGGCGAGCTGCACCGGGCGGGCGTGAAGCTGGCCATCGACGACTTCGGCACGGGGTACTCCTCGCTCAGCCGCCTGCACATCCTGCCGATCGACCGGGTCAAGGTGGACCGCTCGTTCGTCGAACTGCTGGCCGACGGCAATCCCGCCCCGCTGGTGGCGGCGACCATCTCGATGGCGCACAGCCTGGGGATGCAGACCACGGCGGAGGGCATCGAGTCCGCCGATCAGCTGCCGCTGCTGCGGCTCTACGGCTGTGACGACGGGCAGGGCTACCACTTCGGCCGGCCGATGACGGCGAGCGCCGCGACCGAGGTGATCCGCGAGCACCTGGCCGGGCGTCGCCCCGCGGTGACCCCGCCGCCCTTCGGCTGACCGCCGGGGTCCGACCCGGCCGGAGCGAGGGCACACGGTCGCACCCGCCGCGCACCCCGGGGATCACCGGCCCGGACGATCGGGACCGCGAAACCGGCGCCGTCCACCGTGGGAGCGGCCCCCGGCCGTCGGTTCCCCGGGAACCCGCGGCAAAGATCACCCGATCGAGCGAGCTCGCCCGCGTTCTCGCTGGTCCGCGACTACCAGCGACGGCCGGCCCGGCCCCCCGGGGGTGACCGGAACCCGGCCTCGGCGGCGGGGACGATGGACCCAGACGATCGCAGACCGATCGAGGTGGGCACATCCCGCCCGGGCGGCCGGCCGGCCCGGCCGGGCGGGATGGATCGACCGGACCGGGCCGGCCCGCTCTGACGCTGCGCAACGCCGAGCGGCC
>NZ_JBMDXT010000144.1:0-9490 GCF_048594475.1 Nakamurella sp.
CGGTCGGCGACGACGTCGAGCAGCAGGGCCGCCTCGACCGCCAGCGGGCCGACCGCGGGCGATCCGGCCGGGCCCGGCCCGGCCTGGGCCCCGGTGTTCGAACCGGCGGGGTTCGACCCGGCGGCGTCCGGTCCGTGCTCGCTCACCCGGCACCGGCCATCGCCGCGCCGGGCACCGCGCCCGGGACGCCGGCGGCCAGCCCGGCCGGCCACTGGGCCGGGTCGGCGGCGAAGTCGATGACCAGGCGGCCGCCGGCGAAGCTCGCGCCCTCGGTGGTGCAGCGCTGCAGCCCGGACGGCAGCGCGATGCGCCGGCGGACGTCGCCGACGGTCACCACCAGATCGGTGCCCGACCGGGACAGCGCCAGGTCACCGCGATCGACCAGCGGCAACGGCAGCGACAGCTGGTACCAGCCGTCGGAGCCGGTGACCTCCATGGCCGGGCCGGTGCCCGCGGTGACCGGACCGGCGCCGACCGTGGCCAGCGGGTCGGCCGGGGCGGGACCGGCGGCGAACAGGTCCGCGGCCAGCTCGGCCAGCTGGGCGACCCCGATGGGTTCCTCCGGCCGGGTCGGCACCCGCCGGATGGGCAACCCCTGGAACGACTCCTCGACCTGCGTCATCGCCTCCCGCTGGCTCTCCCGCTGGCGGCGCAGGAACTCCCCGCCGACGCCCGGCGGCAGCAGCCGGTTGACGGTGACGGCCTCGACCGCGAACCCGTGCAGGGACAGCGCGGTGAACAGCCGCCGGGCCTCGGCGACGACCATCCGCTCCGGCGTGAGCACGAGCCGCACCCCGGTGATCGTCGGGTCGGCGAGCAGCGCGCGGGCGGCCATCAGCTCGGACAGCAACTCGCCGACGGCGTCGCGGACGGTGGCGTTGGGGGCGCCGGGCAGGCCGGTGATCGAGGCCGCGATGGTCCGCAGCACGCGCTGCGGGGTGCCCAGCAGCCGCTGGGCGTAGAAGCCGATGGTCTCGGGCAGGGCCAGCAGCCGCAGCGTCTCCCCGGTCGGGGCGCAGTCCACGACGATCGCGTCGTAGTCGCCCGACGCGGCCAGCCGGCGCAGCTCCAGCAGGGCCACGATCTCCTCGGCGCCGGGCAGCACCACGAGTTCCTCGGCCTGCACCTCGGCCATGCCGCGGGCCGACAGGACGCCGACCAGGTAGCTGCGGATGTGGCGCCAGCTCTGCTCGAACCGCCCGCGGGTGTCCACCTGGGCCGCGAAAAGTCCGGGCCGGCCGGGCACCGGCGTCGGTTCGCCGTGCAGCCGGGTGCCCAGGACGTCCCCGATCGAATGCGCGGGATCGGTGGACACCAGCAGGGTGCGGGCGCCGCCGGCGGCCCAGGCCACGGCCGTGGCGGCCGAGATGGTGGTCTTGCCGACCCCGCCCTTGCCGGTGTGCAGGGCAATCCTCATCCGGCTTCGACCCGCTTTTTCAGCTCCTTGAGCGCCGTGTCCAGGATCACCCGCTCGGCCTTGCGGCGCAGCACGCCGATCATCGGCACGGACAGGTCCACCGCGAGGGTGTACGTCACCTCGGTGCCCTTGGGCGTCGTCGCGAGCTTGTAGGAACCCTGCTGCGACTTCTGCAGCTGGCCCGAAACCAGCGACCAGGAAACCCCCATGCCGTCGTCGTCCCACTGGTAGGCCAGCTCGTAGGTGTCCTTGAGCAGCCCGGCGTCCATGCTGAACCTGACCTGGCGCGCCCGGCCGTTCTCACCCGGAACGGTGACGTCGACGCTCTTCACCGCACCCGCCCACTCGGGATAGGCGGCGAAGTCGGCGATCACGTCCATGATCGCCGCGGGTTCGGCAGTCATGGTGATCGACTGCGAAGAGGGAGTGGCCATGCCAGGAAGGCTACCCAGGTCGGAGGCGTTCGGCTGCAGCCGGCCGCGCGCCCCGGGTGTGCGTCGGGTCTCCCGGCGACGGCCCGGCGGGGCGGGCCCGGGCGGTCAGCCGACCTCGATCTCGAACGGCGTCGGGAAGCGTTGGAAGTGGCCGACGTTGACGCATTCGGTCCGGCCGCGGCGCAGCCGGCGGGCGATCGGTTGATGCACGTGGCCGTGCACGGCCAGCATCGGGGAGAACTCGTCGATCGCCTCGACCAGCCCCGGCCCGCACATCTCCAACCGGCCCGGCACGACGTCGTAGCGCAGCAGCGGCACGGCCGGCGGGACGTGCGAGCACAGGATGTCGACCGGGCCCAGGCGGGCGACCGCGGCCTTGTAGTCCTCGTGGGTGCGCATGAACGGGCGCCAGATCTGCGCCGGTCCCCCGAACACCGCGCCCGCGCGGCGGCTGGCCCCGCCGCCGACGAAACCCAGCCGAAGTCCGCCCACCTCCACGACCTGACCGTCCAGGTACGGCAGTTCGGCCCCGGCCACGTCCGTCCACAACTCGGCGACGTCGACGTCGCCCAGGGTGAGCAGGGTGCCCGGGCCGACCGCCGCCAGCACGTCCCGGTAGAGCGCCGCGACGACGTCGGACAGCGTGCCCAGCGGGTCCGGGATGCCGTCCCACAGATCATTGTTGAGCTGCCGCAGGCGCGGGAAGTCGCCGGCCAGGCGCAGGTCGATGAACGGCTGCACCCGGGCGGCGCCGAAGATCCGGCCGAGGATGCCCCCGGCCGGATCGTGGTAGTCGACGTAGTCGATCAGGTCACCGAGCACGACCAGACGCTCGGCGTGCCGGGCCGCCTCCCGCAGGCCGGCCACGTTGCCGTGGACGTCGGAGACGAAGGACAGGCGCACCGGCCCACCTTAGGCAGCGCCCCGGGTCAGCGATTGACCGCGTGCCCGGTCGGGTTGGGGCCGGCCGCGGCCAGCGGGACGACCTTGATCGGCACGCCCGGCATGGAGGCGTGCAGGACCTTGCCGTCGCCGACGTACATGCCGACGTGGCTGACCGGGGAGTAATAGGTCACCAGGTCGCCCGGCTGCAGCTCGTCCAGCGGAATCTCCCGCAGCCCCGCCTGGGCGGCGCTGTTGCGGGGGATGTCCACTCCGGCCTGTTGCCACGCCCATAGCATCAGGCCGGAGCAGTCGAAGGTGTCGGGGCCGACGGCACCCCACACGTAGGGCAGGCCCTGCCGGGACAGGGCGGCCTCCACCGCGATGCCGGCCTGCGCGCTGGGCGCGTGGGCGGCGGCCCAGGCAGCGAACGCCGGGCCGGTGTCGCCGACCGGCGCGGCGTCGTCGGCCAGGCCCGCGCGGTCGCGCTGGGCGGCCTGCTGGGCCTGCCGCGCCACGGAGGCGGAGTCGAGGTTGGCGGCTTCCTGGGCGGCGACCGCGGCGTCGATGTCGGAGGTCGACAGCTGGGCGAACGCGAGCTGGTACACCGCGATCTCGCCCTGCAGCTGGGCCTGACCGGTGTCCAGCGCGTCCCGGGCCGCCTGGGCGTCCGCGGTGGCCTGGTCGGCGGCCTGCTTGGCCGCACGGGCCTGGCCCTCGGCGACCTGGGCGGCGGCGCGCGCATCCGCGGCGGCCTGCCGGGCGGCCAGCGCCCCGGACAGGGTCTGCTGCTGGTCGGTGGCGACCTGGCCGAGCGACCCGGCCTGGTCCAGGTAGGCCTGCGGGCTGCCCGCGGTGAGCAGCACGGACAGGTCGTCGGTCCGCGCCCCGCGGAAGCTGGCGTTGGCGAAGGCGTCCACCTTGGCCTGGAACTGCGCGACGACGGCGTCCGCGGCGGCGACCTTCTGCTGCTCGGCGGACGTGCGGTCGGCGGCGGCGGCGAGCGCGGCGGCCGCGGCGTCGGACTGGGCCTTGGCCGCGTCGACCGCGGCCTGGGCGGGCAGCACCTGCTCGTTGTACGACTCGGACCGGCGGGCGGCGTCGAGCCAGGACTGCTTGGCCTCCTCGGCGGTGGCCGGGACGGCCACGGCCGGGGCGGGCTGCTCGGCGGCGGGCTGGGCCGGCTGCTCGGCGGCGGCCGGCTGGGCCCCGTCGGCGGAGATGGGCGACCGGACCCCGGGATCGGCGGCGGCCGGCAGCGCGGCGACGGTCGAGAGCATCGCGGCGGCGAGCACGACGCCACCGGCCATCCGGTAGACGCGGGCCCGGCGCGGGGTCCGGGTGCGGCCGGGCGGGCCGGCACTGGGTCGTCGGTCGGCGGCGGCACGCAGCAGGGAACCACGGTGGTGCGTCACGGGTACGGCAAGCCCTTCTTCCTTGCCGCCGACCGAGTTAGCTGACGGGTTCGGGCCAGGAAGTAGCCCTACCCGGGCGGACGGGGAGCACCGTGCGGCACGCGTCGTCCCACCCGGGATTCACCCCACACATAACTTGGGTCCCCGGTTCGATGCGATGGCATCGATTAGGCGGTGACCCGGAGGGGTGTCCGTGCGACATCCGCTGCTCCAGGTCACGAATAGATTACGACACCGACACGGATGGCGGCACCCCGAATGCGCATGACCAACCTCTCAATTCGGGCTGACAACGTTATCGATTCACGCGCATTGCACACCGCTTGTGAGCGGTGTCACGCGATCCGGCGGGAACCGATCACCCGATCGGGCGTCGGGGGTCAGCCGGAGAGCAACTCGGCCAGCCGGCCGGCCGATGCGTCCCAGTTCCACGCCTGCGTCACCCAGCGCCGGCCGTTGGCGCCCATCGCCGCGGCCCGGGCCGGGTCGGCCAGCAGATCGGCGATCGCGGTGGCGACCGCCGGCACGTCGCGCCCGTCCACCACGGTGCCGGTGCGGCCCTCCTGCACCGTCTCCGGCGCCCCGCCCGACCGGCCCGCCACCACCGGGAGCCCGGTGGCCGCGGCCTCCAGGAAGACCAGCCCCAGGCCCTCCACGTCGAGCCCGAGCCCGCGGGTGCGGCACGGCATGGCGAACACGTCGGCGGCTGCGTAGTGCGCCGGCAGGTCGGACCACGGCACGGCGCCGGTGAGCCGGACCCGGCCGGCCAGGCCCAGGCGGTCGACCAGACCGGTCAGCCGGGTCCGGTCCGGCCCGTCGCCGACGATCAGCATGCGCGCGTCGGGGGCCAAAGTGCGGATCCGGTCGGCCGCGCGGATCAGCGAGTCCTGGCCCTTGCGCGCCACCAGCCGCGACACCGACACGACCAGCGGGGCCTCCCCCAGCCCGTACCGGCGGCGGATCGCGGCGCGGGCCACGGGATCGGGCCGGTAGGTCTGGGTCAGCACGCCGGGCGGCAGGTACTCCAGGGCCGCCATCGGCCCCAACGCGGAGGCGATCCGCCGGCGGGCGTAGTGACTGACGAACGTCAGCACGTCGTTGACGCGGCCGATCCGGCGCAGTGCCCGCCGGGCGCCCGGCACCATCGACCAGCCGACCTCGTGGCCGTGCGTGCAGGCGACGGTGCGGACGACGCCCTCGGCGCGCAGGGCCGGCGTCAGCAATCCCAGCGGCGCCGCCGCCCCGTACCAGACCGCCCCGATGCCGTGGTCGCGGATCAGCTCGACCGCCCGGGTGCGGACCGCCGAGCCGGGCAGCATCAGCGAGCCGGGATGCCGGTAGACCGGAAAGGGCTGCCGCGCATCGAAGTCCGCGGCGCCGGGCCAGGCCGGGGCGTACACCACCAACCGATCGGCCGGCAGCCGCTGGGCCAGCGCCAGCAGGTAGGACTGGATTCCCCCGGCCCGGGGCGGAAAGTCGTTGGTCACCAACAGCGTTCGCCGCACGAGTGGCGCACCCACGACCCTTCTGCGCACGACCCTGCGGCGCCGGACGGACCCCGGGGCGATCCGCCCCGGGTGGGGCCGAGCCTAGCGGCCCGGCCCGCCGTCGTGGGTCAGCCGGTCACCCGGTGGCCGGTGGCGTTCGGGCCGGCCCCGCTCACCGAGGTGACGTACACCGGACGCGACTCGGTCGAGGCGTGCACGACCTGGCCGTTGCCGATGTACATGGCCACGTGCGAGACCGGCGAGTAGTAGGTGACCAGATCGCCCGGCTGCAACTGGCTCAGCGGCACCGAGGGCAGGCCGGCCTGGCCGCCGGAGGTGCGCGGGATGCTGACGCCGGCCTGCGCCCACGCCCAGGAGGTCAGGCCGGAGCAGTCGAACGCGTTCGGCCCGGCGGCCCCGTAGACGTACGGCGAGCCGACCTTGGACAGCGCGGCGGCCACGGCGACCGCGGCGGCCCCACTGGCGGCCGGGGCACTGGGCGCGGAGCTCTCGCTGGTGGCCGCGGAGGAGTCGGCGATCGCGGTCCGGTCGGAGCGGCTGGCCGCCTGCGGGGCCGGGTCGGCCGCGGCCGGCGCGGCCTCGGCCGCGGCGTTCGCGGCCGCATTGGCCTGCTCCTGCGCGGCGTCGGCGGCGGCGCGCTCCTGCTGGGACAGCGAGTCGTAGAGGGCCTTGTACCGGGCCGCCTCGGCGTCCAGGTCGGTCTTGCGGGCGGTCACGTCGGCGGTCGCCTGCTGCGCACCGGCGGCGGCGGCGTCCGCATCGGCCTTGGCCTGGGTGGCGGCGGCGGCCGCGGCATCGGCCTGGGCCTTGGCCTGCGCGGCGGTGTCCCGCGCGGCGATGGCCTCGTTCAGGGTCTGCTGGGAATCGGCGGCGACCCGGTCCAGGGAGCTCACCTGGTCCAGGAAGTCCTCGGCGGAGCCTGCGGTCAGCATGACCGACATGCCGTCCAGCCGGGCACCGCGGAAGCTGGCGTTGGCGAAGGCGTCGACCTTGGCCTGGTAGCCGGCGGCGGCCGCATCGGCCTGCGCGGCCTGGCCGGAGGCGGCCTGCGCGGCGGCGGCGGCCGCGGTGACCTGCTCACCGGCGGCGGCGGCGGCCGCGGTGGCGGCCGACTCCTTCTCCTGGGCGACCAGGAGTTCCTCGTTCAGCGCACCCGCGCGGTGCGAGCTGTCCAGGTAGGCCTGCTGGGCCTGGTCGGCGGTGGTCGGATCGGTCGGGTCGGCGAGCGCCGAGCCGGTCCAGAGCATGCTCGCGGAGAGCATCACGATCGCGCCGATGGCGACACCACGGGAACGTCGACGAAGGCTGTTCGTCATGGCCGGCCGTGGCCGGGCGTGCAGGGTCGCCACAGCAGGCGTACCTTCCTCCTCGCCGCCTACCGAGTTAGCTGACGGATTCGGGCCAGGAAGTTAGCCCTACCCCGGGCCGGATGCGGGCAGCCGTCAGCCACTCGCGCTCGACCAGGGGATTCACCCCAGACACACCTGGTTCCCCGGTTCGGCGTGCCACGCATGCCAGCGCGGGCGGCCGATTCGGCGGGACCTCCGGGACCACCCGATTGGTGGAAGCGGCCGAAGGTCTCGGATAGGTTACGAGACCCAACCCGAAAGAGTCCAGTCGAGATGGGAAAGTTGTGGACAACACGATGCAATCGCATCGGTGACGGTCCGTCCTCACCACCCTGACCTGCGCAGACGCCCGAGCTCGCGGGCACGTTCCGGCCGTGACCCAACTGAGACCACTGTCACACCCGGTGAACGGGGCAGCCTGCTGGACATCTGCCGGTCACCCGGCGGCCCGGTCCCCCGGTCGATGGACGGGCACCAGACGCAGCGGCGGGACCAGGCCGGACTCGGCCAATGCGCCGATCGCCGACCGTTCGGCCTCGTCCCATTCGATACCGTCCGGCGTCGACCCCAGCAGGACGGTGACCACGCACCCGCCGCAGGCGTTTCCCTTGACCGCGCAGTGATCGCAATCGACGTGCATGACGCGCTCCGTTCCCGTCATCGCCGGACTCTCCGGCTCTTTCAGGTGCTCGGTGCGGACGGTAGCGACGACCTCCGACAGTGCTCCCGCAGCGCGTCCAGGACGGCCCGGTGCTCCGCCGCCGGCGCCGCGGGGGCGCCCGGGACGACCATCGCCGGGCCGCCGGCCAGCGCGTCGCCGGCGCGGTGCGGGGCGAGGTTCACGTGGAAGTGGGCGACCCGCTCCCCGAAGACGGCGGCATAGACCAGGTCGGCGCCGGTCGCCGTCCGGAGCGCGGCGGTGACCGCGGCCAGCACGGGCCCGAAGCTGCTCGCCTCCGGCCCGTCCAGATCCGTGACGTACGGGATGTGCCGCACCGGCTCCAGGTGCGCGAAGCCCGGCACCGGGCCGTGCCCGACCACCGACAGCCGCCACCGACCGTCCGTCCACACCCGGGTGCGGCCGAAGAAACGATCGGCCTCGTCCGGACGGCACAGCAGGCAGTCCGCCGCCGGTCGGGCCGGCCCATCCACCGGGGCCGTCACCCGCCCGCTCCCCCGGGCCCGCCGGTGAGCAGGGCGAGGAACACCGACGACGGCCCGGACCGCGCGCCCGTGCGTACCGCATGATCGGCGACCCGGCGGTCCGAGCTGATCACGACCACCGGACGTCCGGTCGGTTCGGCCCGGACCAGGTCGGCGATCACGTCGTCGGCCTGCACCCCGGGGGCCGAGAACAGCACCCGGACGCCCCGCGCGAACGGCCGGGTGGTGGTCACCGCCGCGCCGTCGAACACCACCGTCACCTCGGCCGAGGTCCGGGCGGCCAGCGCGGACAGCTGCCGCACCAGCCGGTCCCGCTGGTCGGCCAGCGACAGTTCGGCGAACCCGGTCTTGCTGACGTTGTAGCCGTCGACGATCAGGTGGGTCCCGGGCAGACCCACCCAGGCGGCGAGCCGGACCGGATCGGCCGTGCGCCGGTCGGTGGCCGGCTCGGCCATGCCGGACGCCACCACCTCGGCCGGGGCCGGGCCGCCGCCGATCAGGTCCCACTCGCGACGCAGCCCCGACGCCGCCGCCTCGAGCACCTGCAGCAGCAGGTCGAGCCGGCGGTCGTCGGCGGCCCGCCGGTCGTCGCTGGTCTCCCGGAGCTTGCGCACGTTCTCCGCGGCGGCGTCGGCCCGGCCGGCGGCCGCCCTGGCCTGCTCCTGCCAGACCTGGGCCTGCTGCCGCGTCCGCGCCAGTTCCTGTTCCAGGGCCTGCGCCCGGGACCGTTCGGCGGCCAGCTGGTCCTGCATCTCCCGCACCCGGGTGCCCTGCTCGCGCAGCCGCTTCTTGAGCCGCTCGGCCTCGGCCCCGGACTCGACCGGCGGGGCCGCCGCCTGCGCGGCGAGCCGGCTCTCGGCCCGGGCCAGGCGGGCGGTCGTGGCCCGCAGCTCCTGCTCCAGGTCACCGATCCGGGCGCGGGCGTCGGTGCGGCCCTGCGCCGCGGCGGCCCGGTCGAGCAGCTCCGGCGCGTCGGGGGACCGGAGCAGCACCGCGCGGGCGGCGGCCGACGCCGGGTCGTCGCCGGTCGACTCCGCGAGCCCGGCGACGTGTTCGGCGACCATCGCCCGGAACACCTCGTCGTGCCGGACCGCGTCGGTCAGCACCCCGGCGGCACGTTGGGCGCGCTTGGCCGGGGCGAACCGCGCGACCCGCTGCAGCGGGGGTGAGAGGTCACGGACCGTCGCGCGCCCGACGACCTCGGCCGCCCAGCCGACGATCCGGGTGCGCACGGCGGCGGGCAGGTCGGCGGGCAGGTCGGCCGGCCCGGCCGGCGGCCGCCCTGGCCTGCTCCTGCCAGACCTGGGCCTGCTGCCGCGTC
>NZ_JBMDXT010000145.1:0-9919 GCF_048594475.1 Nakamurella sp.
GTGCGGTGACCGATCGGCTCACCGCACGGTCCGCCGCCGGCGGAACCGGTGGCACCGACCGCCCGTCCCGGTCCGTGCGCGGATCGACCCGGCCCAGCCACTGCATCCGGATCGGTGAGGACGGTGGCAGACCCCGCGCCGACAGGAACGTCCGGAGCACTGCCACATCGGGTCCTTCCTTCCGACCGGCCATCAACGCTGGTGGCCGGGTCGCGACCGGGGTCACGGCCCGGCGGGCCGGCCGACGGCGTCGTCGCCCGGGACATCCGACCGAACCCCATCGGCGATCCGAGCATAAGGGTCTTTTGGCCCTGAATGTCCAGGTCCTCGCCGCATCCCCCGGTCGGGTGGTGGTCAGCTTCCCGAACGGTGGGCACCGATGCCGGACTGGACCCGATCGATGAGCGCGTCCGCCCGCCGGAGCTGCGCGTCGTGCTCGGCCGCGGTCACCACCTGCGCGTCCGGCCCGGGGAACACCACCGCTTCCCGCCCGTCGTCGACCCACCGCACCGCGTAGGGCGGGGCCCCGCCACCACCGACGCCGAGGATCTCGGCCCGACGATCGTGGTGGCCCTCGGTGTGGCTGCGCACCACCAGCCAGTCGCCCACCTGTGCCCGCATGTCCGGCCTCCTTCACCGCGCCGACGACCGGTGCGCCGGTGGCGGGCGATGTGCCGCCACCGGTGCCGGCCCGGCTCCCATTGCAGTCCTCGGGCGCCGGGCCGGCACAGGGGCCAAGGTCCCGGCCGGCGCTACCAGCTCCGTTCCCGGCCTTCCGGACGCACCACGACCACCGGCACCGGGCTGCGGGCGATCAGGTGCTGGCTGGTCGAGCCGAGCAGCAACCCGCCGAGGCCGCTGTGGCCACGGGAGCCGACCACGGCCAGGCCCGGCCGATCCGCGTCGGGTCCGCGGCGCAGGCACTCCAGCAGAGCGGGCGCCGGCCGCCCGCGCCGGACCACCTGCTCGACGGGCACCTGCGGGTATTTCTCCTGCCAGGGCGCCAGCTGCCCGGCCAGCAGGGTGAGCGCGCCGTCCAGGTCGGTGCGGCGCGGCGGCCGGCCCTCGTCGGCCGGCCACGGCTCGGTGTCGTCCAGCACGAGCACGGCCAGCAGCCGGGACCCGCGCAGGGACGCCTCCTCGAAGGCGTACCCCATCGCGGCGGCGCCGGACGCGCCTCCGTCCACGCCGAGCAGCACCGGTCGGTGCAGCCCGTTCCCGGACAGGTCGGTCGCCGGGACGACCGCGACCGGTGAGTGGGCGTGCGCGATGACGTGCAGGGCGACCGCGCCGACCAGCACCTCCACCAGGCGGCCCCGGCCGCGGCTGCCGATGACGGTCAGTGCGGTCCGGGCCGACGCGTCGACCAGGGCCCGCCGCGGATCGGTGAACTCCAGATCCGTCCGCACGTCCAGATCCGGGTGCAGGTCGCGGATGACCGAGGCCGCGTGGTCCAGCCGGGTGCGGTTGACCTGGCGGGCCGCCTCGAGGACCGGCGGCGGGAAGACATAGTCGGAGTGGCCGGCGACCGGCTCGTTCATCGCCAGGATGACCCGCAACGGAAGCCTCCGCAGCTCGGCCTCTTTCGCCGCCCAGTGGGCGGCGGTCAGGGCCTCGACCGACCCGTCGACCCCCACCGTGATCGACATCTCCTCGACGACCATGTGCCGTCCCTCCTGCCGTCCCGCCGCCTGGCGGTTCCCACCTGCCGCGCCGACCCCGACGTCACGGGCTCCGGGGCGGCACCCCGCCGGGGTGTCCGACCGCGCCGGCCCGGCATCGTCTCCGGCCCCGAGTGTTCCGACGGGCCGGTCGTCGCGATAGGGCACAAGGTCCCCGGGTCCCCGTTGCGCGTCCGGGGCGGGTCGGCAAGGGACCTTCGACCCGGTGAGTCCCCACCAACGGCCGGTCAGGTGGACGCGTCCGGCGGATTGACTGGTGGTTCCGTGGCCGGCCGGCCCGGGCACCCGACCCGCAGTCATCGGAGGTGGTCCATGGTGGGATCGCCGCCGGCGACCGGCCACCCGTCGCTGGGCCGCGCCCTGACCGACAGCATCCTGCGGGCGTTGCCGGCCGCCGACCGGGACCCGGCCCACGACGTGCTGGCCGGGGCGGGAAAGCGGATCGACGCGCTCCTGGAGGCCATGCTGATCGTCTCGTCCGGGCTGGACGAGGAGGTCACCCTGCGGCAGATCGTCCAGGTGGCCACCGATCTCACCCGGTCGGCCTACGGCGCCCTGGGCGTCGTCGACCGGCGCGGCCGCACCGGGACCTTCGTCCAGGTCGGGATCGACGACGCCACCGCCGCCCGGATCGGATCGCCGCCGACGGGCCAGGGCCTGCTCGGCGTGCCGATCGAACAGGACCGCCCGATCCGCCTCACCGACCTGTCCCGGCACCCGGCGTCGGCCGGGTTCCCGCCGCATCATCCGATCATGCGGACCCTGCTCGCGGTGCCCATCCGCGCCCGCGGGGAGACCCTCGGCCGGCTCTACCTGTCCGGCAAGCCGGGGGAGGAACCGTTCACCGCCGACGACGAGATCATCGTGCAGGCGCTGGCCGCGGCGGCCGGGATCGCCATCCACAACGCGCGCCTGTACGCGGCCGCGCGGGACCGGCAGGCCCGGGTCGAGGCGATCGCCGAGGTCACGGCCGAACTGCTGGGCGGCACCGACACGGTCGCCGCGCTGCGGTTGATCGCGGCCCGGGCGGGCGAGCTGACGGGCGCCGACCACACGTTCATCGCGCGGCCCGCCGACCCGCCGCCGGGGTCGGCGGTGCCCACCGAGCTGACCGTGGCCGTCCGGGTCGGCCTCGATCCGGCGACGCCCGGTCCCCGGCGCCTGCCGATCGCCGGTTCGACGGTGGGCCAGGTGTTCCTGGATCGCGTCGCGCGGCAGGTCGCCCGGCTCGCCGACGACGTGGGCGGGGGTGTCGGGCCGGCCCTGCTGGTCCCTCTCGGGACCGGCGGCGGCGCCGGGGGTGGCGGCGTGCTGATCACGGTCCGGCGGCTCGGGGCCGCCCCGTTCGGCGATCCGGAGCTCGCCCTGGTCTCCACCTTCGCCGACCAGGCGGCGATGGCCCTGGACCGGGCCGACCTGCGGCTGGCCCGCCGTGAGGTCGACCTGCTGCGCGATCGGGACCGGATCGCGCAGGACCTGCACGATCAGGTGATCCAGCGGTTGTTCGCAATCGGGCTCGGCCTGCAGAGCACGCAGAAGCGGGAACCGGACCCACTTCTGGCGGACCGGATGACCGACCACATGGACCAGCTGCACGCGGTCATCGAGCAGCTCCGATCGGCCATCGTCGCCCTGCGGACGGCGCCGGGCCGGCCGCCGTCGCTGCGCGGGATGCTGCTGGACCTGGTGTCCGAGCTGGCCAGCGACCGGCCGGTGAGCACCGCGGTCCGGTTGGCCGCCGAACTGGACGATCTGCCCGCCGATCTGCGGGAGGACGTGACCGCGGTCGTCCGGGCCGGGCTGCGCCACGCGCTCGGACAGCCCGACACGTCGGAGGTGACGGTGACCGCCACCGTCGACCCGCTGCACCTGACGGTCGAGGTCGCCCACGACGGCGGCGCGGCGCCGGGCGCCGCCCCGGCCCCGGCGGATCCCGCGCCCGGCGGCCGCCGGTCGCTGACGCTCACCTCCTCGCCCGCCGGGTCGACCGTCCTGACCTGGGTCGCGGCGCTGGGGTAGCGCCCGGACCGGTCCGCCGCGGGCTCACGGGGGGTCGCCGGTCAGCGGATCGGGCGGCAGCGGGGACCGGTGGACCCCGGGCGGGAGATCGCCGTGGGTGGCGCGGTAGTCGGCCAGGTAGGCGGCCACCGCCGTCGGCAGCGTGGGGAAGATGCGCTCCGCGCCGATCTTGTCGACGAATCCGGCGGCGCGCAGATCCGCGAGCAGATCCTGTTTCACCCGGGCCATGGCGAATACGACGCTGCGGGCGGCCAGGTCGGCCCGCAGCTGGTCCAGCGCGTCCGCGGCGGTGATGTCGATCTCGACATTGGCCTCGGCGTTCAGCACGAACCAGGCCACCGGCCCGGGACCGGCGGCGGCCAGCGCCCGGCGCCGGAAGTCGTCGGCGTTGGCGAAGCACAGCGGCGCGTCGTACCGGTACACGACCAGGCCGGGAATGCGTTGAGCGGACGGGAAGTCGTCGACGTCATGCATGCCGGCCAGTCCCGGGACGTACCCGAGGATGCCGTCGTGCGGCCGGGCGACCCGGCGCAGCAGGTCCATCACCGACAGGCCGACCGCCACCCCGATGCCGGCGATCACCCCGAGGCCGAGCACGGCCAGGGTGGTCAGCAGGGTCAGGGCCAGCTCACTGCGCCGGAAGCGGGCGATCCGCCGCATCTCGCGCAGGTCGACGAGCTGCAGCGCCGCGAAGATGACCAGCGCGCCTAGCGCCGGCCGCGGGAACACACCCAGCAACGGGCCGGCGGCGAGCAGCGTCACCAGCACCAGCCCCACGGCCACCAGGGAGTACAGCTGGCTGCGAGCACCGACCGAGACGGCCAGGGCGGTACGGCTGCCGCTGGAGCTGACCGGGAAGCCGTGCAGCAGCGACGAGGAGATGTTGGCCGCGCCGAGCGCGGCCCATTCCCGGTTCGCGTCGATCGCCAGGCCCTGCTTGATGGCGAAAGCCCTGGCCGTCAGGACGTTGTCGGTATAGCCGACCAGGGTGGTGCCGATCGCCGGCAGCAGCAGCAGGGCCACGTCCGCGGGGGCCAGGTCGGGCAGCGCCGGGACCGGCAGCCCGACGGGCACGGCCCCGACCACCTCGATCCCGTCGTCCCCGAGGGAGAAGGCGGCGACCACCACCGCCGCCGCGAACACCATGATCAGCGGTCCGGGAGCCCGCGGCGCGAGCCGGTGGAGCACCAGCAGCCCGGCCAGCAGCACCCCCGACAGCGCGACCACCGGCCACCGCACGCCGGCCAGCCCGGACCCGAAAGACGTCGCCTGCGAGAGGAAGCCGTCCCCCGACACGGTCACTCCGGTCACCTTGCCCAGCTGCCCGGTGATCATGATGACGGCGACGCCGGCCATGTAACCGACCAGCACCGGGCGGGACAGCAGATCGGCCAGGAACCCCAGGCGCAGCAGCCGGCCGAGCAGGCAGATGCCGCCGGTGAGCAGGGCCAGCGTCGCCGCGAGCGCGGCGTAGCGGGCCGGGTCGCCGGCGGCCAGCGGCATCAGCGCCACCGCCGTCATCAGCGCGGTGGTGGACTCCGGACCGACGGACAGCAGGCGGGACGAGCCGAGGACCGGGTACACGATCAGCGGGCCGATGATCGCCCACAACCCGGTCACCGGGGGCAGGCCGGCCACCTCCGCGTACGCCATGACCTGGGGGATCAGGTAGGCGGTCACGGTCAGCCCGGCGACCGCGTCGCCGATCAGCCAGGAACGCCGGTAGCCGCGGAACGGTTCCGGCGGTCGCCAGGCCCTGGGCACCCGGTCCCGGCCCGGTCAACGCACCCCGAACCCGGGATGGCGCACGACGATCACCGGGCAGCGCGCGTGGGTGGCCAGGGCATGGCTGGTGGAACCGAGCAGCATGCCGGCCAGGCCGCCCCGTCCGTGGCTGCCGACCACCACTGCCGCGGCGTCGGCGGCGTACGCGAGCAGGCCGGGAACGGGACGGCGGGGCGCGAGGACCTGGCGGACCCGGACGTCGGGGTAGCGCTCGACCCACCCGGCGAGCCGTTCGGCCAGTAGCGCCCGTTCCTGCTCCGCGAGGGAGCCGGGGTCGATCAGCAGTGGTTCCAGCCGCCGGGCGTCCAGGGCCGGATCGTTCCAGGCGTGCACCGCGACGAGCTCGGTCCGCCGGAGCGCGGCCTCGGCGAAGGCGAAGGCGACCGCCGCCTCGCTGAGCGGGGATCCGTCGACCCCGACGACGATCGGTCCGTCCGGGAGATGGCCAGGGGGCACCACGGCCACCGGCGCCGGGTTGCCCGAGGTCACGGCGAGCGCGACCGAGCCGAGCAGGACCCCGGTCAACCGGGACGTGGCGGCATGGCCGACCACGGTCAGCCGGGCGCCGGCCGAGACCGCACGCAGGACGACCTCCGCCCGGCCGGGCCGCAGGACGCGGGTCACGGTCAGCTCGGGATGCCGCCGCGCCATCTCCGCCGCGGCCGCCCGCAGGACCTCGCGCCCGTGGTCCCGCAGGCCCCCGAGCAGATCGTCCGGCACGGGGTTGTAGCCGGGGAAGCCGCCGGTCGCCGGCCGGCGATAGGCATGCACCAGCACCAGCGGGGCATGCCGGCGGGCCGCCTCATCGGCGGCCCAGCGCAGGGCCGGCCGGGAGCCGGGGGCGCCGTCGAGCCCGACGACCACGGCGCCGGGCGGGCCGCTGCCGTCGCCGTCGGGGCCCGGGTCGGCGCCCGGCTCGGCGGGGCGAGGGGCGGCGGGCTCGGAGCCGGGGCGGACGGCCGGGGCGGCGTCGACCGCGTGCGGGTGCTTCCTGGGCGTCATGGCCGTCCCTCCCGGTCGGTCGGCGAATCACGCGATGTCCGAACGGAGTCCGACGGTGCTCCCACCGGCCCACGAGCCGCCAGGGCCGATGGTCCCGATCCCGGTGGCGATCCGGTTGTGCCTGGCCGGCAACGCGTATCGCCGCACCCCGCGAGGGCCAAGGCCTCTACCCGGACCGGCCGGCCGGACCTAGGTTCGAGCGCGATGCCCCGTCCGCGAACGGCGGACCGGCAGCCCGATGAGCCGGCCCGGCCGGCCGAGGAGGTCGTCATGAGTGCGCTGCAATCGCGGGAACCGGTCGGCGGCGAGGTCGCCCCGTCGACGTGGATGGACCGGATGCTCGACGAGTGGATCAAGGCGTTCCCGCAGGTGCGGACGTTCGGCCTGCCCTGGCCCGGGCCCGTCGAGGAGCTGATCCGGGTGGACGAGTTCCAGGACGGCGCGGTCCGGGTGATCCGGGCCGACCTGCCCGGCGTCGACCCGGCCAGGGACGTCGAGATCACGGTCGCGCACGGCCTGCTGCACATCAACGCCCGGCGCCGGGAGGAACGGGACGTGGACGAGAAGGACCTGCGGCGCCACGAGATCCGCTACGGCAGCCTGACCCGGACCCTGCCGCTGCCGCCCGGGGCCACCGAGGCCGACATCGCGGCGACCTACCGCGACGGCATCCTGGAGATCAGGGTTCCGCTGACCCGGCCGGCCGGTACGGCCGCGCCCACCACGGTGCCGGTGACCAAGGGCTGAGCGGCGGCCGGGCCGGGCCGTTCCACGAGCCCGCGGCCAGCGGCCGGTAGGGGCAGGGATCGGCCGCGGACCGGAACGGCGTCCAGCCGCCGGCGGGCAGCCCGGCTCGCGGGCCGCCGGCGGCGGCGCGGTCGGCCATGATCAGATCGCACTGCCGGGCGGCCGGGACCGATCCCGGGTGCATCAGTTCCATCCGGACGGCCTCGGCCAGCGCCCGGCCCGGGCCGACGGCGCCCGGTCGGGACGCGTCGTCCGGGGTCCTGGGTCGCGCGGTCGCGGCCGGTCGCGCTCGTCCCCGGACCCGGGCCACCCGGACCAGCGCACGCCAGCCGGCGCGGGGACGGTGACGTGGGGTCAGGACGGTCACGGGTGCTCCTCAGCGGCTCGCAGCCCCGACCCGCCGTCCCCGGCGGCTGCTACGAATCCGGGTCAGCCCACCGCGGATCGGCGTCCCGGTCCAGGGACCTACGGCCCGAGGACGGGGCCGGGTCGGGGTCAGGGGCCCGGCCGGGGCCCTCGGCCCCCAGCAACGCCGAGACGTCGGCGTCCGACACGTCCGGGGGCGGCGTCGAGGCCGGCTGCTCGGCCGGCCGGTCGTCCGGCCCGCGGTCCGCGCCGCCCGGTTCGATCGGGCCGCCCGCCTCGTCCGGCGGCAACTCGTTCAGGTGTCCGTCGACGGCCTCGGAGCGCCGTTCGAGCAGCGCCTCCTCCAGGTCCAGGTCGTGCTGCATCTGCCGCAGCACCTCCTCGGTCAGGTCACCCTCGTTCCGCATCGTCACGATCACCGAGCGTTCGACGGCGAGCAGCGAGCGACGCCAGTCGGACAGTTCACCCAGCCGCCGGCCGAAGGCCCGGGACCGGTCACCGTCGTCCCAGTTGCGCCAGTCGCGCAGGGCGGCCCACTTGCGCATCAGCTCACCCTGGTTGCCGGTCAGCTCGCCCGACCGGCACAGCTCGTCGACCTTGTCGTTGATGGCCGCGTTGACCCGGGCGTGGGCCCGCGCCCGCTCCCGCTCGTCGTCGCCGCGCGGGTCCTGCCGCAGGTGCAGCCGCCGGATGACCCAGGGCAGGGTCAGGCCCTGCAGCACGAGGGTGCCGATGATGACGCCGATGGTGCAGACCAGCAGCAGCGAGCGGGACGGCGTGTCCAGCGGCAGGGTCTGGGCGGCGGCCAGCGACACCACGCCCCGCATACCGGCCCAGGAGACGGCGACCACCCCGGGCCAGCTGATCGGGCTGCCGCGCCGCCCGAGCCTGGACAGCACGTGGATCAGCGAGATCCAGACCGGCCGGCTGACCACGACCGCGACCAGGACGGCGCCGATGACCAGGAAGACCGAGCCCTGCCCGGTGTCCAGCGACGCGAAGATGCCGCGCAGCTGGAGCCCGATCAGGGCGAAGACCGTTCCTTCGAGCAGGAAGCGCAGCGCCGCCCAGGTCGCGTTCTCGGTGAGCCGGACCGAGGCGGGCACCTCCGAGGGCGAGCGGTGACCGAGGACGAGCCCGGTCACCACGACGGCGAGGATCCCGGACGCGTGGACGGCCTCGCCCAGCAGGTAGGCCGCGAACGGGGAGACCAGCGAGAGCGCGGTCACGGTCAGGGCGGAGTTGCGGCCCGGACCCAGCCCGGCCGCGAGCACCCGGCGCCGCACGAGCGAGAGCAGCAGGCCCAGGCCCCCGCCGAGCAGCAGGCCGCCCGCCGCGGCCCAGGCGAACTCGCCGAGCGCGGGCGCCCAGGCGATGGAGGCGACGGTGAACGCACTGATCGCCACCTTGAGGGTGACCAGGGAGGTGGCGTCGTTGAACAGGGATTCGCCCTCGAGCAGGGTGACCAGCCGGCGGGGCAGGCCGACCCGGCGGGCGACGGCGACGGCGGCCACCGCGTCCGGCGGGGCGACGATCGCGCCGAGGGCCAGGGCGACCGCGAACGGCAGGCCGGGCAGCACCGCGGTCACCGTGACCGCGACGGTGAACGCGGTGAGCAGGACCAGCACGACGGCGAGCTGGAAGATCGGCCGGACGAGCTGCCGGATCGCGATGGCCGACGATTCCAGCGCCGCCGCGAACAGCAGGGGTGGCAGCAGCACGAAGAGCACCAGATCGGGGCGGATCTCGAACGGCGGGATCCCCGGGACGAAGGACACCCCGAAACCGGCGAGCAGCAGCAGGATCGGGGGCGGCACCGGGGTGCGGCTGGCCAGGCCGTTGACCAGCAGGACCCCGAGTACGAGCCCGACGACGGGCACCACCTGCTCCATCGGTCTCCTTCCGCCGGCCGGCCCGCTCCCGGAGCCGCCCGACGGCGGGCGGCCGCCCGCCGCCCGGCACCGTGTCCACACCGGCGCGATCCGTACCGGCGTGGACCTCAGTACCCGTCGCGGTGGTCCGCGACGCCTGCCCGCGCGCGGCGTCCGCGGGCTACCAGCCGAGCCGCACCGCGTCGTGGACGACCGGTTCGCCCGACGCCGCGGCGAACGCGAGCAGGGCGTCGGTGAGCTGCGTCGCGTCCGCCGGGTCCATCCGCCGCACGATCCGGGCCAGCGCCTGCCGCCGCCGGGCGGTCACCGTGCTCACGACCGCGCGGCCGGGCGGCCCGGGGGCGCGCGCCAGCGCCCGCCGGGCGGGCGGGGTCGCGGGGGGGGTCACCCACCCCCACCCCCCCCGCTGGTCCACCCGCCCCGGGG
>NZ_JBMDXT010000146.1:0-5051 GCF_048594475.1 Nakamurella sp.
GCTGGTCGAGCGGGCCCACGAGCGGCTGGTCGACCAGGGCATCTCGGCCAGCGTCGGGAGCGCCAGCGAGTCCGCGGCCACTCCCGGTTTCGACGCCCGCCGGCTGCTGGAGCGGGCCGACGCCGCGATGTACGAGGCCAAGTCCCTGCGCAAGAACGGCCTGCTCTGAGCGGTCCGGGGACGGCCGGGGCGACGGGCCCCGGCCGCCGCGGGCTCACTCCTGGTCGGCCGCCTCGTCCGGATGCCGCTTGAACAGCTTGCGTAGCAGGACCAGCACCAGGATGCCGGCGACGATCGGCACCACCCGCTTGAGCACGGGGGTCGCGGTCGCGGACCACAGGTCGAGTTCGCCGCTGCCGCCGGCGGCCGCCGCACCCGGGGCCGCGTAGGCG
The DNA here is from genome assembly GCF_048594475.1 of Nakamurella sp. Lineage (NCBI taxonomy): Bacteria > Bacillati > Actinomycetota > Actinomycetes > Nakamurellales > Nakamurellaceae > Nakamurella > Nakamurella sp. The sequence continues at coordinate 393 of NZ_JBMDXT010000146.1, forward strand.
CCGATCGGGGCGGGCGGGGGCGGCGCCACGTAGTCGGCCGCCACCTCGTCGGGGTTGGTCACGTCCACCAGTTCGGCGCCGCCGGCGTCGTGTCCGGCGAGCTTGGTGGACACGCAGTCGGCGAACTGGCCGATCAGCTTGTTGCCGACGTCGACCATCACGCCGCGGCCGAACTGGGCCGGCCGGCCGGTCAGCGACAGGGTGGTCACCAGGTCGACCTGGGTGCGGTTGGGCGCGAGCGCGGTGGCCGTCGCGGTCACCAGCATGGCCGCGGTCGAGGTGGAGCCGCCGGCGTTGCCGGTCGCCTCGATCCGGGCCCGGTGGGCCGCCTCGTCCTTCTCCACGATCCGGGCGTGGCCCTTGTAGGTCATCCGGATGGGCCCGAGCTTGATCTTCACCGAGCCGCTGAACTCGTCGCCGTCGACGTGCTCCAGGATCGCCCCGGGGAAGCACGGACCCACCTGTTCCATGTCCAGCAGGGTGGTCCAGGCCTTCTCGACCCCCACCGGAACCTCGAACCGGTGCTCCAGTTCCATGCCGACCTCCGCGATCGTCAGCGGCCGAGGTCAGGCGACCGCGGCGAAGGACTGATCGTATGTCCCGCCCCCGGCCGCCGCCGCCCTACCACCCGCGCCGCCCACCGGCCCGTCGGTGCTGGCCGCCGCCGGGCGGGTCCGGTCCCGGGACCGGCGGATGCGGGGCGGTCAGCGGGACGGGACGGTCGCGGACACCACCTCGCCCGCAGCGGTGCCGGCGGCCGCCGCGACCGTGCCGTCGGGTCGCCGGACCGCAGAGCCGCCGGCGGTGCGGTCGTACCCGGCCCCGGTGCCACCGGCACAGGAGGCGATCGCCACCCAGACGCCGTGGTCGGTGGCGATCCGGCGGGCCCGGTCCCCGGGCACCGCCCGGTCCGCGGCGTGCTCGACGACGCCGGCCAGGTAGACGTCGATGCCGAGCGTGGCGAGGTCGTGATCGTGCCGGGCGACGCCGGTGTCCCGGCAGATCGCCAGGCCGATGCGCCAGCCGTCCACCTCGACGACGACCGGCTCCGGACCGGGCACGAACGCGGCCGGCTCGGCGCCGCCCAGGAACCGCTTGCGGTAGGCGACGCGGGCGCCGGTGCCGTCCACCAGCAGCGTCGCGATGTGCCGCCCCCCGCCGTCGGCCGCGACCGGCGCGCCGGCGAACGCGATCGCCCCGGTCTCCGCGCACGCCCGCACCAGCGGTCCGAGCCGCGGGTCGGCCGGATCGACGGCCGTGACGGCCATGTCGTAGCCGGTCAGCGAGAGCTCGGGGAAACCGACGATCCGGGCGCCGCTGCGCCGGACCAGGTCGGCGTGCCGGCCCGCGTTGCCGGCCAGGTCGTGCGTCGCCGTGGCCGGCTGGGCGACCGCCAGTGTCAGGTCCCGTCGGTCGGCCATGGCCACCTCCTGGTGCTCGCCGCGTGGGTGTTCAGGGCCGCCGACGGCCGCACCGGATCGTGGTCACCGGCCCGGTCGGTGACCCGGACGGGCGGACAACGCCGCAGGTCCCGACCGTCCTGGCTCCGACAATCGGACGTGGCGCGAGTCGAATACCGGATGGTTCCATGCCAGTATCGAGGTCAGTATCCAGAGCAGTATCGAGGTATCGACCTTCCGGCGTCGCCGTGCGATCCACGCCGCCGGATGCTCGCAGCACCGTCAATGCCGACGGGCCCGCGGCGGGCCGCTCGTACCGGGCGGCCCTCGGGTGCGTCGCCGGCACGGTCCCGGAGACCCCGGGGTCGCGCCCGAACGAGTGAGGAGACGCGCATGGCCCAGAGTTCGTCATCCGACCCGGTGGACCGATCGGCCCCGCGGGCCGCGGACCCGTACACGCCGACGTCCGTCGTGCAGGCGGCCGCGCGCGGGGCGGCCGGGCTCCGCGGGGCGCCGCATCCGGCCGAGGTGATCGCCGGGCTCCGGGCGACCAGCCACGGGGAGGACCTCGTGCAGATCATGTCGCCGGAGGGGGTGCTCACCCCGCACCGGGACTTCCCGATCGAGGTGACCGGCGAGTTGCTGCGCGGGCTCTACCGGGACATGGTGCTGGTCCGCCGGTTCGACCGGGAGGGCAACGCCCTGCAACGGCAGGGTCAGCTGAACATCTGGGTGCCGCTGCTCGGGCAGGAGGCGGCGCAGATCGGCGCCGGCCGCGCCCTGCGCCCGGCCGACATGGCCTTCCCCTCCTACCGCGAGCACGGCGTGGCCTGGTGCCGCGGCGTCGACCCGACCGAGCTGCTGGGCATCTTCCGGGGCACCGACCACTGCGGGTGGAACCCCCGGCAGACCCGCTTCAACAGCTACACGATCGTCATCGGCAACCAGGTGCTCAACGCCGCCGGGTACGCCATGGGCCAGAAGTTCGACGGTGTCATCGGGTCCCGCGGCGAGGACGCCGGGGACGGTGCCGGGGAGACGGCGGAGGGCCGCGAGGGCGGGACCGACGAGGCCCCCATCGTCTGCTTCGGCGACGGCGCGACCAGCCCGGGCGACGTGCACGAGGGCATGGTCTTCGCGGCCGCGTTCGACGCGCCCATCGTCTTCTACTGCCAGAACAACCAGTGGGCGATCTCCGAGCCGGTCAGCAAGCAGTCCCGGGTCCCGCTCTGGGAGCGCGCGACCGGCTACGGGTTCCCCGGGATCCGGGTCGACGGCAACGACGTCGTCGCCTGCCTGGCGGTCACCCGGTGGGCCCTGGACGAGTGCCGGTCGGGCAACGGCCCGGTGATGATCGAGGCCTTCACCTACCGGATGGACGCGCACACCACGTCCGACGACCCCACCCGCTACCGGATGGCGGCGGAGGAGGAGCACTGGAAGCTGCTGGACCCGATCCAGCGGGTGCGGGCCCACCTGGCCCGGGAGGGCCTGGCCGACCAGTCGTTCTTCGACGAGGTCGCGGCCGAGGCCGACGCCCTGGCCGAACGGTTCCGGTCGTTCTGCGTGCAGATGGCGCGGCCGGAGCCGGACCGGATGTTCTCCCACGTCTACTCCGAACCGCACGCCGGGCTGGCGGCCCAGCAGCGGGAGCACGCCGACTACCTGGCCGGATTCGCCGACGAGGGTGCCCTGGTCGACGGGGCGGGGGAGCACCGATGAGCACCACCACGACCACCCTGGCCAAGGCCCTCAACGCCGGGCTGCGTGCCGCCATGGAGGACGATCCCAAGGTCATCGTGATGGGCGAGGACGTGGGCCGGCTCGGCGGCGTCTTCCGCGTCACCGACGGGCTGCAGAAGGACTTCGGCGACCAGCGGGTGCTGGACACGCCGCTGGCCGAGTCCGGGATCGTGGGCACCGCGGTCGGCCTGGCCATGCGCGGCTACCGCCCGGTCGCCGAGATCCAGTTCGACGGCTTCGTGTTCCCGGCGTTCGACCAGATCTCCTCACAGGTCGCCAAGATCACCTACCGCACCCAGGGCGCCTGGTCGATGCCGATGGTGATCCGCATCCCGTTCGGCGGCGGCATCGGCGCGGTCGAGCACCACGCCGAATCGCCCGAGTCCTTCTTCTGCCACATCGGCGGGCTCCGGGTGGTCGCCTGCTCCAACCCGCAGGACGCGTACGACATGCTGCGCGCGGCCATCGCCTGCGACGACCCGGTGATCTTCTTCGAGCCCAAGCGCCGCTACTGGGAGAAGGGCGACCTGGACACCGATCGGCACCCCGGACGCCGCCCGGGCCAGGAGTGGCCACCGGCCTGCTTCACCAGCGCCGTCCGCCGGGCCGGGACGGACGTGACCGTCGTGTCCTACGGCTCGTCGATGCCCGTCCTGCACGCGGCCGCCGACGCCGCCCAGGCCGAGGGGCGCTCGCTGGAGCTGATCGACCTGCGCACCCTGTCGCCGCTCGACCTGGGCCCGGTGATCGACTCGGTCCGCCGGACCGGCCGGCTCGTCGTCGTGTCCGAGGCGCCCCGCGAATCGTCTATCACCGCCGACATCGCCGCCCGGGTCACCGAGGAGGCGTTCTACTCGCTGGCCGCGCCCGTGCTGCGGGTCGCCGGTTACGACACCCCCTACCCGCCCAGCCGCGTCGAGGACGAGTACCTGCCCGACCTGGACAAGGTGCTGCACGCCGTCGATCGCGTGCTCGCCTACTGAATCGTCGTCAGAGGAAACCGTGACTGCATCCCCCACGACCATCCCCACCGGTCGCCTCGAGACGTTCCGCATGCCGGACGCCGGCGAGGGCCTGACCGAGGCGGACATCATCGGCTGGCGGGTCGCCGTCGGCGACACCGTGACGGTCAACCAGATCATCGTCGAGATCGAGACGGCCAAGGCGGCCGTCGAGCTGCCGTCGCCCTACGCGGGCCGCGTGCACGCGCTGCTGGCCGAGCCGGGCGCGACCGTCGAGGTCGGCACCCCGATCATCATCATCGAGACCGCCGCACCGGCCGGCGGCCCCGGTCCGGCGACGCCGTCCGGCGGACCGGCGGCCGCTCCGCCCGCCCCGGGGGTCGCGGCGGCCTCCACGGCCGACGCCGTGGCCGATTCCGTGGCCGGGTCCAAGATCGGGGAGGTGACCGCCGACGGGCGGATCGCCACCCTGGTCGGGTACGTGCCGGCCGGCCGCTCGGGTGGCCGGCGACCCCGCCGGGGCGCCGCCCCGACCGCCCAGACACGCGTCGAGG
>NZ_JBMDXT010000147.1:0-10478 GCF_048594475.1 Nakamurella sp.
GACACCGACCCCGGCATAACGGCCGCACCCGTGGAGAGCCCGGTGCGTCGAGACACGCACGCCGGGTTCGGCGAGCGGTCCGGGGAAACGGAACCGGGGCAACCCGGCCACCGCGCCCCGGACCGACTCAACCGGATCAACTGCGCCGCAATGTGACTGGTGGGGAGGGAGTCGCCCTTTTCGTCCGCGCGGTCATCCACATCTCGCGGTGGACACCTGCGCTGATCAACTCAGCCCGAATGTGGCGGGCGGGACAAGAGTCGACCACTTCGTCCGCGACGGCGTGGATGATCCGCGCGGATCGGGCCCGCAGTCGGGGACCCGGGCGACGACGTCAGGCCGGCGACGGACCCGCGCGTCGCCCGTGCGTCGGCCCCGTACGACGGAGCCGCGCGTCGGCCCCGGCGTGACGGGCCGGGGCGTCGGGCCGGGCGTCGGGCCGAGGCGTCGGGCCGAGGCGTCAGACCGAGGCGTCAGACCGAGGCGTCGGACCGAGGCGTCGGACCGGGGCGTCAGACCGAGGCGTCAGGGGCGCGGTGACGGGCCGGTAGGCCGGCCCGGGGCGTCAGGAGGTGGCGGGGGTGCCGGCGGCGAGCGCGGCGGCCAGCTTCTGGAAGTCCTCCGGGGAGGCGCTGCCGGTGATCAGGTAGGTCACGTCACCGGCGGTCCGCACCCAGGCCACTTCGGACCGCCGGCCGGGGACCTCAGTCCACGTGACCCCGCCGACGTCGACCTTCCCGGTCGCCGGCCCGACGTCGCCCAGCTCGGCCTGCTGCACGTCCTCGAGCGCCCCGGAGGACTGCACCGCGGTCAGGAAGCGGCCCTGTTCGGTGAGCCAGCCGGCCCGGACGGCCGCCGGCGCCTCGGTGCTGCCGGGCGCCGCGGTGAAGGAGAACGAGTTCGGATGCCAGTCGTCGGGCACGCCCGTGGGGATGACCACGGGGAAGCCGACCAGCGGGGCGGCCCTGGTCAGGCCGCCGTCGACGTCGGCGGTCGGCGCCTGCCCGTCGCTCGGCCCGGCCGGGGCGAAGCTCGCGTTGCCGTAGAGGAACATCAAGCCGAAGGCAACCAGGCCCAGCACGGCGGCGGCGATGGCCATGCTGCTCAGGGTCTTGGCGCGCGTCACTGCCACGCCGTCCATCGTCCCACGAGCCGGCACGGGCGTCGGGCGCTCCATTGCCACGGGCGGCGGGCCGGTCGGCCCGGGAGCGGCCGGGCCGGGCCGCGCGACCGGATCGGCCCCGGATGTGACCGAAATCCGCTGTGGCCTTGTCCGGGCGCCGAGCCCTCCCCGGGCCGGCCCCGATAGCGTTTGCCCCATGGCTGAACACGACGACGTGACCACTCAGGTCGAGACCCAGTACCGCATCGAACACGACACGATGGGCGAGGTACGGGTCCCCAAGCAGGCGAAGTACCAGGCGCAGACCCAGCGCGCGGTCGAGAACTTCCCCATCTCGGGCCGGACGCTGGAGCGGACCCAGGTACGGGCGCTCGCCCTGATCAAGGCGGCGGCGGCCCAGGTCAACGCCGAGCTGGGCGTCATCCCCGCGGACGTCGCGGAGGCCATCGCGCAGGCCGCCACCGCGATCGCCGGCGGCAAGTACTACGAGGACTTCCCGCTCGACGTCTTCCAGACCGGCTCCGGCACCAGCTCCAACATGAACACCAACGAGGTCATCTCGACGCTGGCGACCGAGTCGCTGGGCCGCAAGGTGCACCCGAACGACCACGTCAACGCGTCGCAGTCGTCCAACGACGTCTTCCCGACGTCCATCCACGTGGCCGCCACCGAGTCGGTGGTCTACCAGCTGCTGCCGGCTCTGGCCCACCTCGAGAAGGCGCTGCAGGCCAAGGCCGACGAGTGGGCCGACGTGGTCAAGTCCGGCCGCACCCACCTGATGGACGCCACCCCGGTGACCCTGGGCCAGGAATTCGGCGGGTACGCGGCGCAGATCCGGCTGGGACAGGAGCGGCTGCGCGCCTCGCTGCCGCGGCTGGCCGAACTGCCGCTGGGCGGGACCGCGGTCGGCACCGGCATCAACACGCCCCCCGGATTCTCGGCCGCCGTGATCGCCCAGCTGTCCCGGCTCACCAGCCTGGAGTTCACCGAGGCCCGCAACCACTTCGAGGCCCAGTCCTCCCGCGACGGCCTGGTCGAGGCGTCCGGCCAGCTGCGGACGATCGCCGTGAGCCTGACCAAGATCTGCAACGACCTGCGCTGGATGGGTTCGGGCCCGACCGCCGGCCTGGGTGAGATCTCGCTGCCCGACCTGCAGCCGGGTTCGTCGATCATGCCGGGCAAGGTCAACCCGGTGCTGCCCGAGGCGACGTTGATGGTGTGCGCCCAGGTCATCGGCAACGACGCCACGGTCGCCTTCGCCGGCTCGCAGGGCAACTTCGAGCTCAACGTGATGTTCCCGGTCATCGGCCGCAACCTGCTCGAGTCGATCAAGCTGCTGAGCAACGCCAGCCGGGTGCTGGCCGATCGCTGCATCGACGGGATCGTGGCCAACGTCGACCGCTGCCGCGCCTACGCCGAGTCGTCGCCGTCGATCGTCACCCCGCTGAACAAGTACATCGGGTACGAGGAGGCGGCCAAGATCGCCAAGCTGGCCCTGAAGGAGGGCAAGACGATCAAGCAGGTCGTCATCGAGCGGGGCCACGTGGAGAAGGGCAACGTGAGCGCGGAGCAGCTGGACGCCGCCCTCGACGTGCTGTCCATGACCCACCCGTAGGCGACGCGGCGCCGGCGCATTGCGCCGCGCCCGGTCACCTGCGCTGATCCAGGACCCGCGAGGCCGCCCGGAAAGTCCGGTTCGCTGGGCCTTGGATCAGCGCAGGTTCAGCGCAGGTTCAGCGCAGGTTCCGGGCAGTTTTCGGCGCAGGTTCTGCGCAGGTTCCGGGCAGGTTCAGCGCTGAGGCGGTCCGGGCGGACGGGGGTCGTCCTCGGGGTCGTCGAAGTCCGGCCGGAACTGCGCCGTCCGCGGACCGTCGGCCGCATCGGTCGGGCCGGACGGCCCGGCCGGCGCTCCCGGCGCGCCGGAGGGCGACCCGCCGGCGAACTCGGGCGGCACGGTCCAGTCGGCCCGACGCCCGGACGGGCCCGACCCGGATGCCCCTGACGGGCCCGGCCCACCGGCCGGCGGTTGCGGCCGGGTGGGCGGATTGCCCGCGCCGGGACCGCCCTGGCCCGGTCCACCGGGGCCGCCGCCCTGGCCCGGCCCGCCGGGACCGCCCGACCCGCCCGGGCCGCCCGGCTCGCGCGTCGGCGGGATGTACTGGGTGGGTCCGGGCGGGATGTGCTGGGTGGGTCCGGGCGGGATGAACTGGGTCGGCCCGGCCGGCGGGTCGTACCGGGTCGGCGCGTTCGGGTCGACGCCGTAGGGATGGTTCCGGCCCGAGAGCAGCCCGTAGGGATCGGCACCCGGCGGCGGGCCGGTCGGCCGCGGGGCGGTCGGCGGCAGCACCATCGTCGGCGCCTCGGCGTTCGGGTCGTAGGCCTGCTGCCGTGACGCCGTGCTGGCCAGTTGCTGCTCCTGCTCGGCCCGCGCGGCCTCCTTGTTGCGCCGGTACACCACGAACCAGGTGATCAGGCCGGCCAGCACGATCAGCGCCAGCACCACCCAGATCCACCAGTTGCTGCTCCCGGTGTCCCCGCCGGCGGCCGCCGACGTCATGGTCACGGCCGTGGTCGGCGCCGCACTGCTGGCCGACGAGCTCGCGCTGGTCGGCGAGGGCGTCGGCGACGGGGTGGGCGACGGGGTCGGGGACGGCGTCGGCGACGGGGTGGGCGTCGGCGCGACGACCTGGAAACTGGCCACGCCGACGGTGCCCGACTCGGCCCCGATGGCTTCCAGCCGGTGGGTGCCGTCGACGAAGTCGGCCGGAACCACGAAGTCCACCCGGGCGACGCCGGTGGAGTCGGCGGTCACCGGCGAGAGGGTCACCGGCGCGGAGAACAGGGTCAGGTTGACCTGCTCCCCGCCCTTGAACCCGGAGAAGATGACCTGTTGGGTGCCGCCGGGCGCGATCGTCGCGGACGACACCTGCTGCACGATCGCGCTGGACGGGGTCGACGGCGCCGAACTGGACGAGGTCGGCGTCTTGAACGCCACCGGCACCTTCATGTCCGCGCCGGTCTGGCCGTCCGTCCGCACCGTGAACAGGGCGCACTTGTCGGGCACGCAGGCGGCGGACGCGGAGGCGTCCGACGGCAGCGTCAGGGTCGCGCTGAACGCGCCCTTGCCGTCGCTCTTGGCCACCACCCAGGGTCCACTCGTGGGGTCACCGGCGGCCGGGCCGCCGATGCAGCCGGTCAGGTTGGCCGGCGCCCGCTCGCCGGACGGGCAGATCGCGACGTAGACCTGGGTGTCGGCCGGGTAGCCGGCGCCCTTGGCGGTGATCGTGGCCCCGCCGGCCGGCAGGTCGGTGGTCGGATCGACGACCAACGTCGCGTCGCCGTTGGTGCCGGTCACCGGGGCGGCGGCGACCGGCCCCGGCGCCGGCGCGGTGGTCGCCTGGGCCGGGACGAGCGCGACGGTGACCGCCAGCGTCCCGGCCGCCGCGAGGGCCAGACCGAACGCCCCGAAACGTGCCCGCGTCATCGACATCCCTCGATCGCTCGACCGGCGGGACGACCGGATCCGGCCGCGCCCGCGTGCTTCCTGGCGCACACTGTGCCCGCCGACCCCGGCCGATGCACCTCGACCCGCCGTCATGACGGGCCCGGGTCGGACCGGCGGGCCAGCAGCAGATGATGGGGGTGCACCCGGCCGCGGTCCAGCCGTTGCCGGGCCGTCCAGAGCCCCTCCGCACCGAGCCAACCGGCCATGGTCGCCGGATCGACGAAGTCGAACGCCGGGGCTCCGCCGGGCCCGCCGCCGTCCCGCTCGGTGATGCCCAGCACCGACACCGCCAGCGTCTCCTGCCACCGGTTCCAGGCGGCCTTCCAGCGCGGTGTCGGGCTCATCTCCTTGACCAGCAGCACGCCGTCCGGCGCGAGCTGCCCGGCCGCCTCGGTCAGCAGCGCCCGCTGCGCGGCGGCAGGGAGCAGGTACAGAACGTCCACGATGACGATGGCGTCCCAGGGCCCGGCCGGCACCGCCCCGGACTCGGCGACGCGGAACGTGAGGTCGACCCCGTCCACGGCGGCGGCGAGCCGCCGGGCCAGCGCGATCTTGTCCGCGTCGATGTCCACCCCGACCACGCTGCGGCCGGCTCCGGACCGGGCTGCGGCCAGCGCCGCATAAGCGCTGAACAGCCCGTGGCCGCAGCCGATCTCCAGCACCCGCCCGGCCGTCGGGAGGGCGGCCTCGACACGGGGCAGCGGGGCGCTCCACCAGCGCACGGTGGCATGCGCGCGGGCGGACACCGGCAGGTCGCGGAAGGCCCGGAGGGTGGCCCGGCCGGCCCCCGTCGGGCGGCGATCGATCACCGACATGCGATCACTGTCCCGCACGCCGGGCCAGGTCCCGGAACGAGCCCGGCGTGTATCCCAGGGCGATCGCCCGCGCGCGGACGGCCGGGTCGAGCAGCATGGCCAGTTCGTCGGACCAGCGGTAGCCACCCCAGTCGAAGCGGCCCAGGTCGGGGTCGGCCGCCTCGCCGGGGTGGGTGTTGATCTCCACGGTGCCGCCGTCCGCCGGCAGCATCCCGGACAGCCGCGTCAGCGCCCGGGTGAAGGCGGCCGCGTCCATCGCTCCGGCCTCGTCCAGGCCGGCGTACGCCGTCGTGGTCAGCAGACCGGCGCGAGCGATGCGCCGGCGGAGCCGGGCGGCCAGCCGGTTGACCGGGGCGCCGACCGGCAGCAGCCGGCCGCTGCGCGGGGTGCGCACCGCCGCCAGCCCCCGCTGCACCGCCAGGTCGACGACCACCGCGGCGACCGACGGCCACAGGTGGGTGTGCTGGTGCGTGTCCAGGTGCGTGACCGTCACTCCCCCGGCGGCGATCCGGTCGAGCTGGGCGGTGAACTCGCGCCGCACGTCGTCCGGATCGAGACGTCCGGTGGCGCCACGGGCGACCACGGTGCGGTACGAGAGCGGGAACGCCCCGCGCCGGTCGACCAGCGTCGGGATCTCCCGCGCGCTCAGCAGGGGCGGGTCCTCCCCGACGATGGCCAGGTGGGCGCCGACATCCAGGCCCGGGTGGTCCTCCAGCATGCGGGCGGCCAGCTCGAACGACCGGCCGACGGCCAGCAGCGACGTCGCGGTGACCAGCCCGGACCGGTACCCGTGCAGGACGGCCCGGCAGACCCCGTCGGTCAGCCCGAAGTCGTCGGCGGAGACGATCAGCCGCGCGGTCATGCCGGCACGCCCGGCCCGCCCGCGCCCGTTCGCTGATCAAAGCCGGGCCGGCCGCCCGATTTGCCCGATCCGCCGGCGGATTTGATCAGCGAACCCGGGCGGGGCGACCCCGTTCGCTGATCAAAACCGGGCTCGACGCCCGATTTGCCCGATTCAACCGCGGATTTGATCAGCGGACCCGGGCGGAGCGAACCCGGGCGGGGCGGGGCGGGCCGGATCACGCGGCCGGAGCCTTGAGCTCCGCGCGCAGCCGGATCATCTCGCCGAGCATCGTGCGGATGACGCCGAGGGAGGACAGCGTGGACACCCCGCGGGTCCGGGGGAAGTAGTCGACACCGATCTGCAGGATGGTGAACCCGGCCTTCTGCGCCCGGATGACCAGCTCGGCGTCGATGAACGACCCTTCGCTGGACAGCGTCACCGCCTCCAGCACGCGCCGGCGGCACAGCTTGAACGCGAAGTTGATGTCGCGCAGCCGGGTGCCGAACGAGAGCTGGATGAGCCAGTTGTAGATCCACGAGTAGACCGCCCGGCGCAGGCCCTCCCCGGTCCGGTCGAGCCGGTACGCACTGACCATGTCGGCCTCGTAGTTGCGCAGCACCCGCAGGGCGCGGACCAGCTCGATCATCTCGAACGGTAGGTCGGCGTCGGTGTACAGAACGACGTCGCCGGTGGCCGCGGCGAACCCGCTCTTGATGCTGCCGCCGAGCTTGCGGTTGCGCTCGTGGTGCACCACCCGGATTCGGTGGTCGGCCTCGACGAGGGCATCGGCATACTCGGCGGTCCGGTCGGTGGACGCGTCGTCGACGACGATCAGCTCGTAGTCGCCGATCTCCCCACCGGCCACCAGCTGGTCGCAGATCTCCTTGGCCGCGCGGACCGCGCGGTGGATGTACTGCTCCTCGTTCCACATCGGGAAGAAGATCGACAGCTTGGCGAACCGTTCCGGTTCCAGAGGTACCGTCATGCCCGACCGCGTTCCCGCGTCGTCACCCGCGTCATCCCCCCGCGCCATGCCCACTGTCCTCTCCCCTGGCGAAACCGACTCATGTAACCATGTCCGGCATCAATCCCCTGTTGCTCGCGGTGGCCGGCGCGGCCCTGTGCTCGGGCACCGCGGCCGTGCTACAGGCGTCCGCGGTGGCCCGGCTGCCCCGGGCCACGTCCGTCGGCGGCGGCTTCGTCCTGCGGCTGGTCCGCAGCCCGCGCTACCTGGCCGCGCTGACCCTGATCGCGGCCGGCTTCGCGCTGTCCTTCGTCGCGCTGCGCGGCCTGCCGCTGTTCGTGGTGCAGGCCGGCCGGGCGTCCAGCCTGGCCGTCACGGCAGTGCTGTCGGTGCTCGCGCTGGGGGTGCGGCTGCGCCGGGCCGAACTCGTCGCGGTGCTGGCCATCGGGCTCGGGCTGGTGGTGGTCGGGTGGACGGCGGGCGACCAGGCCGCCGGCGACGTGGGCGGTCCGGGGCGGATGGTCCTGCTCGCCGCGGTGCTGGCCCTGCTCCCGGTGGCCGCGGTGCTGCTGCGGATGCGGGATCTGCGGCGGTCCGGGGTGCTGCTGGCGGTCGTCGCCGGCACCTGCTTCGGGCTGCTGGCCCTGGGTGCCCGGATCCTGCGCGGGTTCGATCCCGGGACGCTGCTGCTCGATCCGGCCGCCTGGGCCATGGCGGCGGCAGGTGCTCTCGGCCTGCTGGCCGGGGCGCTGGCCCTGCAGCGGGCCTCGGTGGTGAGCGTGACGGCGGCGATGGTCGCGGTGGAGACGGTGCTCGGTTCCCTGCTCGGCATGCTGGTCTGCGGCGACCGGCCCGCGCCCGGAGCGGCCGGACCGGCCGCCGCCGGCTTCGTCCTGGTGCTGTCCGGCGCGCTGATGCTGGCCCGCTTCGGGGCGCCGGAGGCCGGCGCGGACGGCCACGAGGAACCCGCGACGGTGCCGATCGGCTGAGCCCGGCGGTCGGCCGTGCGACGGTCGGCAGTCGACGCACGGGCCGCCCCGTCAGGTCACCGGCACGCCGCTGGCGAACACGGCGGTGGCGACCAGCAGGCCGGCCCCGAACAGGGTGAGCACGACCGGGCGGAGCCAGCGGAACCGCGTGGTGGCCAGCAGGTGACCACCGGCGGCGATCACCGGGAACGCGGCGAGCACGTACCGGCCGGTGCCCATGAAGTCCTTCGTGCCCAGCAGCGGGATGGCCAGCACCACCACCGCGTAGGCCAGGTAGCCCCACCCGAACAGCCGCCACACCCGGCGCAGCAGGAGCACGGCCAGCAGCACCATCAGGGCCTGCGCGGTGAGCCGGACGGCCAGGTCGGGCGAGCGCCAGAGCAGGGTTCCGACGTAGTCGAACTTGAACCAGGTCCGCGGCCCGCCCCCCTGGTTCCAGCCCGGTGCCGCCTGCACGGTGGCGAAGGCCAGCGGGTCGCCGAACGAGGTCCCCAGATAGATCATCCAGCCGGCCAGCCCCAGACCCGAGACCAGGACGCCGATCTCCCGCCACCGCACGCGCCGGACGGCCCGCAGCAGGGCGACCGGCCGCGGATGGGCCGGCCACGAGCCCGGGCGCGCGGGGCCGGTGCCCGTGCCGGGCCCGTTGCCGGTGACGGTGCCAGTGCCGGTGACGGTGACGGTGCGGATCCCGGTGCCGATCTTGATGCCGATCCCGCCCCGCTCCGCCAACTGTTCCAGGGTGCGGACGACGAGCCCCGCGGCCACCGCGATCCCGACCGGCCGGCCCGCGGTGGCCAGGGCCCCGATCAACCCGGCCGTCCAGTACCAACGGCGTTCGACGGCCAGGAAGGCGGCGACGGCGAGCAGGAGGAACGTCGAGTCGCTGTAGAGCGCACCGTGCAGGAAGAACGCGTACGGGTACAGCACGAGCAGGGCGATCGCCGTCACCGCCGCCGGGCGCGGCAACCGGGGCCACACCCAGACCGTGAACGCGACGACCGCGGCCGCCCCGGCCAGCAGGGACACCAGCCAGCCGGCCAGGTGGAAGTCACCGCCGAGCAGCCGGCCGAGCCCGCCGACGGCCATCGGGTAGGTGGGGAAGAACGCGATCGAGGACTGCTGGCCGGGGTGGTAGAAGTAGCCACCGGTGGCGATGGACTGGTACCAGCCGGCGTCGCCGATCAGCCAGGCGTCGATCCAGCCGCGGTCGTCCGCGTGCACACGGGCGGGATTGCGACCCGCGCCGAGCACGGCCACCGTCGTGCACACGGCCACGACCGCCGCGTAGCCGGCCAGCACCGCGGCGATCGGCGGACGGGCCGTGCGGTCCGCCGGGCCGTCCGCGGTCCGGGCGGGCGGGGCGGTGGACACGCGGTCGGGTCTCCTTCGCGGCGGCGGTTCGCCCGGCCACCCTAACCTCCGGCCGGCCGCTACCGGCCGCTACCGGCCGAACCGACCGAACCCACCGAACCGGCCGAGACCGAAAGGAACCGGGGCCGGTCGGGGCCGGACCGAACCGCGGTCGGCCGACCGGCCCGGACCGACCGACCGACCGCACCCGGGTCAGGTCACCGACGTCCCGGTGGCGAACACGAACGCGACGGTCAGCAAACCGGCCAGGCAGGCGACGAGGACCACGGGCCGCAGCCAGCGGTGTCGGGTGGTGGCGAGCACGTGCCCGGCGGCCGCGATCACCGGGAACGCGGCCAGGCCGTACCGTCCGGTGCCCATGAAGTCCTTGGTGCCCAGCAGCGGGATGGCCAGCACGACGATCGAATAGGCCAGGTAGCCCCAGCCGAACAACCGCCACACCCGGCGCAGCAACAGCACCGCGATCAGCATCATCAGTGCCTGCGCGGTCAGCCGGGCGACCAGGTCGGGCGAGCGCCACAGCACGGCGCCGACGTAGTCAACCTTGAACCAGGTCCGCGGACCGGAGCCCTGGTTCCAGCCGGGCGCGGCCTGCACGGTGTTGAACGCCAGCGGGTCGCCGTAGGCGGCCCAGAGCCAGAGCATCCAGCCGGCCAGGCCCAGCCCGGACAGCAGGACGCCGGCCTCGCGCCACCGCACCCGGCCGACCGCCCGGACGAGCTCGCGCAGGCGGGGGTGGGGCGGCCACCACCGGGCCGGTGGCCCCGTCGCCGGCCCGACCGCCGGCGCCCGACCGGCCCGCGAGGCCGGCGGAATCCCGGGCCTCGGGCAGGCGGAAGGACCGGACGGCGTCGCCCCGGGCGG
>NZ_JBMDXT010000148.1:0-21724 GCF_048594475.1 Nakamurella sp.
CCCGCTCGCCGCGGCCCGGGCCGCGCGGCGGGCGGCCCGCTCGTCGAGGAACGAGCCCATCCGGGCCCGCTTGTCCGGACCGTCGAACAGCACGGCCTGGGCGACGATGTCGAGTGAGGTGGTCGCCGGGCGGTGGGCCCGCAGGGCGAGCTTGGTCAGCTCCAGCGCTCGCCAGGGGCGCTGGGCGATCCCCTCGGCCAGCGCGATCGCCCGGTCGAGGAGCGCGGCGGCCGGATGGATCTCGTCCAGCAGGCCGGCGGCCCGGGCCGCCTCGGCGTCGAGCACGTGGCCGGTGTAGAGCATCCGGCGGGCCAGCGGCAGGCCGACGGCCTGCGGCAGCCGCCAGTTGGCGCCCGCCCCGGCGAGGATCCCCAGCCCGAGCTCTGGCTGGGCGAACCGCGCCTGCGGGCTGCCCACCCGTAGGTCACAGGCCAGGGCCAGCTCGCAGCCACCGCCGAACGCCGGGCCGTCGACGGCGGCCACGGTCGGCCACCGGTGCGCCTCGATCCGGTCGAACAGGCCCGCGTTGATGCCGCGCAGCGCGGCGTCGGCGTCGCGCTCGATCAGCTCGGCGATGTCCGCGCCGGCCGCGAAGATCCCCGGCGTCGTCGAGTGAACGACGAGCACCGTCGGCGTGGAACGGATCTCGAGCAGGACCCGGTCGATGTCGTCGACCATCGCCTGGTCGAGCGCGTTGTGCCGGGCCGGCCGGTCGAGCCCGAGCAGCGTCACCGGCCCGCGCCGCTGCAGCCGCACCACACCGGTCCCCCGCTCGGTCGCGGTCACGAGTCGAAGTCCACGACCACCCGGTCGGTGACCGGGTGCGACTGGCAGGTCAGGACGAAACCCCTGGCCACCTCGTCGGGTTCGAGGGCGTAGTTCGCGTCCATCGCGACCCGGCCCTGCGTGACCCGGGCCCGGCAGGTCCCGCAGACCGCGTTCCGGCACGAGTAGGGCGCGTCCGCGCGCATCTCCAGGGTCGCGTCCAGGATCGAGTCGCCGGCCGGCACCGTCAGATCCACCGACCGGCCGTCCAGGATCACCGTGACCCGCGCCCCGGCGGCCGGCGGGGCTGCGGTCACCGTTCGGCGCCGGGCCACCGCGCCGACGTGGAACAGTTCCCGGTGCACGTGCTCGGGGTCGACCCCACGGTCCACCAGCACCCCGCGCACGGTGTCGGTCAGCGCGAGGGGTCCGCACAGGAACCACTCGTCGACCTCGTCGACCGGCAGCAGGGTGTCCAGGATCCGGTCGAAGCGGTCGACGTCCAACCGCCCGGACAGCAGCTCCACCTCGGTCATCTCGTGCCCGAGGACGTGGATCAGCTGCAACCGCGCGGGAAACCGGTTCTTCAGGTCCTCCAGCTCCTCCAGGAACATGATCGTGGAGGTCCGCCGGTTGACGTAGACCAGCGCCGCGGTGCTGTCCGGTTCCACCTCCAGGGCCGTCGCCAGGATGGACAGCACCGGAGTGATACCGGACCCGGCGGCGACGGCGACGTACCGCCGGGAGCGGGCCGGGTCGAGATGCGTGGTGAAGGTGCCGGTCGGCGTCATCACGTCGAGCGTGTCGCCCGGCCGCAGCCGCTCGGCGACGTAGCCCGAGAAGACGCCGCCGGCAATTCGTTTGACCCCGATACGCAGCGGACCGCCGGTCGCGGGGGCGCAGATCGAGTAGCTGCGGCGGACACCGTCGCCCAGGGCCGGGGACCGGACGGACAGGTGCTGGCCCGGCTCGAACGCGAACTCCGCGCGCAGCCGGTCGGGCACGTCGAAGGTGACGGCGACCGCGTCCTCGGTGAGGCGATCGACCGCGCTCACCCGCAGGGGGTGGAAGACCGCCGGGCGCCGGGGCGTCCCGGTCCCGGCGGTCGGGCCGGCGGCGTTCCCGGTGACGGTCATCAGATCGCCTTGAAGGAGTCGAACGGTTCCAGGCAGGACCGGCACGTCCAGTGCGACCGGCACGGGGTCGCGCCGAACCGGCTGACCTCCCGGGTCCGGCCCGAACCGCACCACGGGCACCGCGCGGACAGCGTCAGGGCCACCCGGTGGGGGCCGGGGGGGCGGCCCGCCGACCGTGGGGCGCTGCCGTACTCGCGGAGCTTGCGCCGGCCCGCCTCACTGATCCAGTCGGTGGTCCAGGCCGGCGACAGCACGGTCCGGACCAGGACCCGGTCCGCGCCGGCCGCCCGCAGCGCCGCCGTCACGTCGGCGGCGATCACCTCGGTGGCCGGGCACCCGGTATAGGTCGGGGTCAGGTCGACCAGCACGGTTCCGGCGAGATCGCCGTCGCCCCGGCGCACGTCACGCACGATGCCCAGGTCGTCCAGGGTCAGCACGGGAATTTCCGGATCACCGACGCCGCCGGCGACCGCCCGCAGCCGGTCGAGGTCGCCGCCCGCTTCGGGGCGGGCGCCGGGACCGCTGCCCGCGCCGTCCCTCATCACCACGACGCCCCTGGGTGGGCCCGGTGCAGGCTCTGCATCTCCGCCAGCAGATGACCGAGCCGCTCGGTGTGCAGCCCCCGGCGACCGCCGCGGGTGCGCCGGTGCGGCACCGGCTCGGTCAGTGTGGCCTCGGCGAGCACCGGCCGGACGAAGGCGGACCAGCCGGCCCGCAACGTCGACGGGTCGACCGCGATCCCGGGCAGGGCGGCCAGCTCGCCGGCGATGTCGGCGGGGTCGAAGATCTCCTCGACGAAGGGCCAGGTCACCTCCAGCGCGGCCTGCATCCGGCGGTGCGACCCGGCGGTGCCGTCGCCCAGCCGCAGGGTCCACTGGGTGGCGTGATCCCGATGGTAGACAACCTCTTTCACGGCCTTGGCGGCCAGCCCGGCGACCGTCTCGTCGGCCGCCGGCCGCAGGGCGCCGTACAGCTCGACCTGGTAGGCCGAGAAGATCAACTGGCGGGCGATGGTCACCGCGAAATCGCCGTTGTCGAGCTCGACGATCTGCAGGTTGCGGTACTCGCGCTCGGTGCGCAGGTAGGCCAGGTCGTCCTCGGTGCGGCCCTGCCCCTCCAGCTCACCGGCGTACGACAGGAGCGTCCGGGCCTGCCCCAGCAGGTCGAGGGAGATGTTGGCCAGGGCCAGGTCCTCCTCGAGCTGCGGGGCGCGGGTGATCCACTCGGCCAGCCGGTGCGAGAGCACCAGGGCGTCGTCGCCCAGACCGGTGAGATACCGCGCCAGCGCGAGCCTGTCGGTCGTCCGGGCCGGGGACGCCGCCGGCGTGCTCACCGCCCCGCCCCGTGCGGGTCGACATCGTGAGCCCGGTCGGCGCCGTCCCGCACACCCGGTCGCGGCTCAGCGTGCCGGTGGCCGGCTCCGTTCACAGGTGGGACACCCCCTCCGGCACGTCGTAGAACGTCGGATGGCGGTAGGCCTTGTCCAGGGCGGGATCGAAGAACGGGTCCTTCTCCTCCGGGCTGGAGGCCGTGATGGCCGCCGCCGGGACCACCCAGATGGACACGCCCTCGCCGCGCCGGGTGTAGACGTCGCGGGCGTTGCGCAGGGCCATCGCCGCGTCGGGGGCGTGCAGGCTGCCGACGTGCTGGTGGGCCAGGCCGCGGCGGGCCCGGACGAACACCTCCCACAGGGGCCATCCCCGGCGCACACGGGCCGGGGCCGGGTCCGGGGCCGACCGGGGGCCGACCGGCTCGCCGGTACCGGCCGGCGCGGCTGCCGGGGCCGGCGGCGCCGCAGTCGGATCGGACGTCGGGGCGGCCGGCGGGGTCGCCGGCGCCGCAGTCGGATCGGGCGTCATGCCACGTCCGCCGACCGGGCCGCGTGCTTGGCGGCGTAGGCGTCCGCGGCCTCCCGCACCCAGGCGCCCTCGGTGTGGGCGCCGACCCGGCGGGCGATCCGGTCGGCGTTGCACGGGCCGTCCCCGCGGATCACCCGGTCCAACTCGGACCAGTCGATCGGGCCGAAGTCGTAGTGGCCACGCTCGGCGTTCCACCGCAGGTCCGGATCGGGCAGGTCCAGGCCCAGCACCCGGGCCTGGTCGACGCACATGTCGACGAACCGCTGCCGCAGCTCGTCGTTGCCGAAGCGCTTGATGCCCCAGGCCGCGGACTGGACGGTGTGCGCCGACGATGCGTCCGGCGGGCCGAACATCATCAGTGACGGCCACCAGAAGCGGTTCACCGCGTCCTGGGCCATCTCGTGCTGAGCCGCGGTGCCGTGCGAGAGGGTGTGCAGGATCTCGAAACCCTGGCGCTGGTGGAACGACTCCTCCTTGCAGACCCGGACCATGGCGCGCCCGTACGGCCCGTAGGAGCAGCGGCACAGCGGGACCTGGTTCATGATCGCGGCGCCGTCCACCAGCCAGCCGATGGCCCCCATGTCGGCCCAGCTCAGGGTCGGGTAGTTGAAGATGGACGAGTACTTCTGCCGGCCGGTGTGCAGCTGATCGAGCAGGTCCTCCCGGTCGACGCCCAGGGTCTCGGCCGCCGAGTACAGGTAGAGCCCGTGGCCGGCCTCGTCCTGCACCTTGGCGATGAGGATCGCCTTGCGGCGCAGGCTCGGCGCCCGGGTGATCCAGTTGCCCTCCGGCTGCATGCCGATGATCTCGGAGTGCGCGTGCTGCGCGATCTGCCGGATCAGCGTGCGCCGGTAGGCCGGCGGCATCCAGTCCCGGGGCTCGATCCGCCCGTCCTCGGCGATGAGCCGGTCGAACTGTGCCTGCAGGTCCGCCGGATCCGGCTCGTCGGCCGGCTCGGTCCGATGGTCCGGGCCGAGCCCACCGGCGTCCGAACCGGCGCCCACACGGGCGTCCACACGGGCGTCCACACGGGCGTCCACGCTGCCGTCCACGCGACCTCCCTGCCGGATCCCGGGTCACCGGGTGCGCGCCGTTGCCATTCCTGACCGATCGGTCGGTTTGTAGTCTGCCCGCCGCCGGTCGCGCTGTCAACGATGCGACCGGACGCCCGGGCTCCGGCCGGATCGACATCGCCGTCGGTACGCCCGGTGTCCCGGCGGGACCGGGCCCCGGGCGGGTCAGTCCGAGCGGAGCCGTATCCGGACGTCCCCCAGGCCCCGGGCGACGAGCAGCTCGCCCGGCCCGACCGGCACCCAGCCACCGGCGGCCGCCGACCAGCGCTGCCGCAGCCGTGGGTCGACGGCCACCTCGACGACCCCGGAGGCGCCGGCGGCCAGGTCGATCCCGGCGTAGCCGACCAGCCGCACCGGCGCGGTGTCGTCGTCCGGCCGGAGGTAGACCTGGACGGTCTCCCGGGAGGTCCGTCCGCCGACGTTGGTCAGCCGCACCCGGACGGCCCCGCCGTCGAGCAGATCGGCCCCGTCGTACCGCCAGGCGCCGTAGCCGAGCCCGTGACCGAACCAGAACAGGGGCTCCGGCGCGCGGCCGGCGGCATACCCGCGGTAGCCGATGAACGCGCCCTCGGTGTAGGTCAGGCCCAGGTCGTCGTCGGGCGTCACCGTCCACGCCGGCGCAGCCCCGTCCCGCACCGGGTAGCTCGTGACCAGCCGGCCGGTGGGTTCGGCCGCCCCGACGAGCACGTCCAGGATCGCATCGCCGGCCTCCTGCCCCGGCAACCCCACGACGAGCACCGCGTCGACCTCGGCCAGCCACGGCATCAACACGGGGGTGGCCGCGTTCACCACGACGACCGTGCGCGCGGCCGCGGCGGCGACCCGGCGGACCAGTTCGTCCTGCCGCCCGGGCAGCGCCAGGGTCGCCTTGTCGACCGCCTCGGTCTCGTTCTCCTCGGTGAGACCGACCACCACGACGGCGGTTCCGGCCGCGGCGGCCGCCGCCTGAGCCGCGGCCATGGCCTCGTCGTCGGTACCGGCGGGTTGGTCGGCGATCAGCGCCACGGCACCGGACGACCCGGTGGCCAGCAGGTGGCTCTCCTCGGCGACGTCCAGGGCCGGATGGGCGGCGAACATCGCCCGCCAGTCCACCGCGGCGATGTCGAGCCGGACCGCGATCGTCGCACCGGCCGGCAGGTCGACGGTGTCCAGCAGGTACGGCGGCTGCAGCATCGCCTCCCCCGGGTCGAATCCGGTGACCCGCAGGTCGCCCGCGGCGATCTCCCGGTCACCGGTGCGCACCGTGCAGCGGCCGACCCCGAGGCCGCCGACCCGGACCGGGCCGGCCCGGTTGGCCAGCCGGGCCTGCAGCACCACGGCGGCCGGCGGCTCGGCGAAGTCGTCGTCCCAACCGACCGTGATCGTCGTGCCGGCGGAGTGCCGGGTGGCCAGCTCGCGACCGTCGGCCGCCAGGTAGGTGACCCGCATTCCGGACGCCCCGGTGACCGGGTCGGTGACGAAACCGGGATGGGCCGGCACCGGACGGGACCGCACGGTCACCCCGTCGACCACCGACACCCGGTCCCCGAGCCGGCGGCGGGCGGCGTCGGCCACGCTGGTCAGGTGCGGTGGCGTGACCTGCGCGGAACCGCCGCCCATGCCCTGGGTCTCGAGCGCGTGCCGGCCGACGACGGCCAGCGATCCGGACGCGGCCAGCGGCAGGGTGTCGCCGTCGTTCTTGACCAGCACCATGCCCCGGGCGGCGATCCGGCGCAGTTGTGCCCGCCGCTCGGGCGCGTCCGGCGCCGGGTAGGTCGCGCCGGCCCCCGGCGACGCCGCCTGCTCGCCCAACGCCCCGGTGCGGTCGGCCAGCCGGAGCAACCGGACCAGGTGGTCGTCGATCGCGGCCTCGGTCACGTCGCCGCGCCGGACGGCGGCGACCAGCCGCTCGCCCCACGGCCCGTCCGGGCCGGGCATCACCAGGTCCAACCCGCCGGTGGCCGATGCGACGGTCCGCTTCACCGCGAACCAGTCGCTCATGATCAGGCCGTCCCAGCCCCATTCGTCCTTGACGATCTCCTGCTGCACGCGCCGGTTCTCGGTCGCGGACCGGCCGTTGACGTCGTTGTAGGCGGCCATCATCGACCAGGCATCGGCGTCCTGGACGGCCATCCGGAACGGCAGCAGGTACAGCTCGCGCAACGTGGCCTCGTCGACCCGGGAATCGACGAAGTTGCGCAGGGTCTCGGACTCGTTGGCCACCAGGTGCTTGAGACAGGCTGCGGTGCCGCAGGCCTGCATCGCCCGGACGTAGGCCGCCGCGGTCCGGCCGGTCAGGTACGGGTCCTCGGAGTACGCCTCGAACAGCCGCCCGCCCAGCGGCGACCGGTGCAGGTTGATGGTCGGCCCGAGCACGACGTGGATGTCCTGCCGGTGGGCCTCCTGCGCCAGCAGGGCGCCGACCTCCTCGGCGATGCCGTCGTCCCACGACCCGGAGATCAGCGTGGCGTTCGGCAGCAGCGCGACCGGATCACCGCCGGCGAACTTCAGTCCCCGCACCCCGGTGGGGCCGTCCGAGAAGGCCAGCGGCGCCAGCCCGATCCGGTCGTCGCCGGGCAGCGTGAACGCGGTCCGGCCGGTCAGCAACCGCACCTTGTCCGGCAGGTCGAGCCGGCCGACCAGCTCCGCGTACCGGGTGGACGGATCCTGATCAACGGTGGTCATTCCACGCTCCTGCCGACGTCGCTGTCGCTGTCGAGTCACTGCCGGGGCCTCATCGCCCCCGGGCATTGTCCCGGCCGGGCCCGGCGCGCACCACCGGCGGCCCCGATCAGCCGACCCGGGCGTCCACGGCGTCCGCGGCGTGATTGCCGGCGATGTAGCCGAACGTCATGGCCGGGCCGATGTTGATGCCGCCCGACGGGTAATGCCCGCCCATCACGTTCGCCTGGTCGCTGCCCGCCGCGTACAGGCCGGGGATCACCGAACCGTCGGCCCGCAGCACCCGGGCGTGCTCGTCGGCCCGGAGCCCGTAGAAGGTGCCGAAGCTGCCCGGCAGCACCCGGATCGCGTAGAACGGGCCCTGCTCCAGCGGCGCGAGCGACGGGTTCGGGCCGTGGTCCTTGTCGCCCGAACCGCGGTTGAACGGCGTCCGGCCGCGACCGAACTCGGGGTCGTCACCGGCCCGGGCGTGCTCGTTGAACTCGGCCACCGTGCGTTCCAGGCCGGCCGGGTCGATCCCGCACTTCACGGCGAGATCGCCAAGCGTCCGGCCCCGCTTCATGTATCCGTTCAGCAGGTACGGGAAGGCCGGGATCGGGAACGGCTTGGCCATGCCGAACGGGTAGCGGCGCTGGAACGCGTGGTCGCAGATCAGCCAGGCCTGCACCGGCTCGCCCGGCGGCGTCGCCTCGATCATGCCGGTGGTGAACTGGTAGTAGCCGTCGGCCTCGTTCACGAACCGCTTGCCGTTCGCCGCCACCGCGATCAGGCCGGGCTTGCCCCGGTCGACGATGTGCGGGTAGGTGCCCACCCGGCCGGTGCGGTACTTCACCAGCGACACCGGGCACCACGCCGCGGGCGAGGCCAGCGAGGTGTCCAGGGCCGCACCGACCCGCTCGGCGACCGTGATGCCGTCACCGGTCGTCTCGGCCGGGGCGAGCGTCCAGTGCTCCCGCCCGGTCGGCGTCCGCGGGAAGAACTCGGCCCGGCGGTGCACGTCGTGGGGGAAGCCACCGGTGGCCAGCACGACCCCGCGGCGGGCGCGGATCGTCACCGGGCCGGAGGGGTGCTGCACCAGCGCGCCGATCACCGCGCCGTCGGCGTCGGTGTCCAGTTGGGTCACCGGCGAGTCCGGCCACAGCCGCACCCCGGCCTCGTCGGCCGACTTGACCAGCCGCGCGATCAGCGCCGGGCCGTTGACCAGTTGCATGCCGGTCCGCCGGGTGACCAGGTCCCAGACGTGGAAGGCGACGCGCCAGGCCGCGTGGAAGAACGATTTCACGTCGGAGGTCGCGTGCAGGAAGGCCTGCAGATCGGGCCCGGCCATGATGCCCATGCCCAGGAACGAGGTCTCGTACAGCTGCCGGCGCACCAGGGCGCGCACCTCCTTGCGCAGGGCGCGCGCATTGATCGGCTTCGGCCCGACGGACCGGCCGCCGGTGCCGGCGCCCGGCAGGTCGCCCAGGATGTCCGCGATCCAGGTGCCGCTGACGAACTGCAGGCTCGTCCGGTCCTGGAAGAAGCCGACCATCTTCGAGGCGTTCCGCAAGAACGCATCGACGCGCGGCTCGTCGTAGTTCTCCCCGAGCGCGTGCTTGAGGTAGGTGCGCGGGCCGTCCAGGTCCTCCACGATCCCGTCGGCCTGCGAGAGGGGGTTCAGCGGGGCCCAGAGCCAGCCGCCCGACCAGGCGGTCGCCCCGCCGAGCGTCGACGCCTTCTCCACGACCACCACGTCCAGGCCCCGGTGCGCCGCGGTCACCGCCGCGGACAGGCCGCCCGCCCCGCCCCCGGCCACCAGCAGGTCGCACTCCACGACCCGGTTCGTCGTCGTCTCGGTTGTCATCGTCGACTCTTTCGCTCGTCAGCTCGGCAGGGTGGGCAGGTGGGCAGGTGGGCAGGGTGGGCGCGGTGGGACGGCGGGCGGGACGCGGGGCGGCCGGCCACCGCCGCATCCGGGACATCGACGGTCCCACGCCCCACCACCGCGCGTCCAACACCGAATTGGTCTCACACTCAGTTGCGCTCGCACTTAATGCCCGCCTCGGCTGCCGTCGATCATGGAGGAGGTGGTGCGATGGGGCCGGCCGAGCACCACGGTCTCGGTGATCGATGGAGGATGGGGGCCGATGGAGAGCGAGGGCGCGGCGGCGCGGGGCGCGACGTTCACCGACCGGGACCTGCGCGGCGCTCGGTTCGTTCGCTGCGACCTGTCGGGCGCGGTGCTCCGGGCGGTGGAGGTCCGGGACGCGGACGTCGACGCGCCCTGGCTGGCCGACGGGGGCCGCCTGCTGGTGAACGGCGTCGACGTCGTGCCCTTCGTCGAGGCCGAGCTCGACCGCCGCTTCCCCGGCCGGGATCTGCGGCGCGCATCGGACCCGGCCGGATTGCGGTCGGCCTGGGCTGCCGTGGAGCGCACCTGGACCGCCACCCTGGACCGGGCCGCGGACATGCCGCCCGGCACCGTCGACGTCCCGGTGGACGGCGAATGGTCGTTCGCGCAGACGCTGCGGCACCTGGTGATGGCCACCGACACCTGGCTGCGGCGCGCGATCCTGGACCTGCCGGCGCCGTACCACCCGATCGGCCGGCCCAACGCGGAGTACGCAACCGACGGTCACGACCTGTCGGTCTTCCGGTCGGACACCCCCGGGTACGACGAGGTGCTGGCGGTCCGGGCCGGCCGGGTCACGCAGGTCCGGGAGTTCCTGGCCGCTCTCACGCCGGAGCTGCTCGCCGAGCCCCGGCGCAATCCCTGGGACCCCGATCAACCCGAGACCGTGCGCAGTTGCCTGCAGGTGATCCTGTCCGAGGAGTGGGAGCACCACCGGTACGCGGTCCGCGATCTCGACACCATCGCGGCGGGCACCGCCGGCTGACCCGCGCGGTCAGTCGGACAGGGCGCCGGCCTCGGCGATGTAGGACGCCTGCGCCTGCTCCGCGGACGTGCCCTTGAGCTTCGCCCAGGCGTCGTACTTGGCCCGGCCCACCGGGTTGGTGAAGCCGGGCCGCTTGCCGGCGACATCGCCCTGGGTGGCCTGCTTGTACAGCGCGTACATCCGCAACTTGGTCTCGTTCCCGGGGTCCTTGGTCAACCCGTTCACCCGGTCGACGGCCGCCTGGAACTCCGCATTCGGCATACCGGTGTGTGTAGCCCGACCGGGCCCGGCCGTCAATTCGGGGGCGGTCGCGGATGACCACCGGTGGCCGGCAGCGGACTCGCCACGGGTGGCGCCGGGCTCAGAACGGGTGGCGGCCCGGCTCGACCTCGGCCCACTCCCGGCCCCAGGCCCGCAGCCGGAGCCGGTCCAGCCGGCGGCGGACCGCCCAGCCGGCACCGGCCAGCAGCAGGCCGACGAGGACCCAGGACCCGGCGCCGACCAGGACGGCGAGCCCGGCCAGGGCGGCCGGACCGGGCGGCGGCGGGACGATGCGGCCGGCCGGGTCCAGCCAGATGGTGACCGGATCACCGGCGACCGCGGCGGCGGGGACGTCTGCGACCCCGGTGACCCGGCGGCCGTCGGATCCGGTCCAGCTGACGGGCGCGGGAATCCAGACCGGCGCGCCGTCGGTGACGCCCACCGGCAGCTGCGCCGACCGGTCGACGATCGCCGCCACCGCGGTGAGCGAGCGACGCTCGGCCGCGGACTGCGCGGCGGCGTCCGACCAGCTCGCCGACGCGACCACGGCCACCACCGGCACCGCGGCGGCGGCCAGGACGATCAGCAGCAGGACAACGGCGGCCTCGACCCGATCGACGCCCCGCGCCAGGGGGTTGCGCCACACCCGCAACGACAACGGCCGGCGGCGCTTCGGTCGGGGCTCGACGGCCACGGACACCTCCGGACGGACCGGCCCGGCGATAACGTTATCCAGGCGTGACCGCAACGGTACCCGGATCGAGATGCAACCCGGGAGTGATCATTCCCGCACGGTCCGGCCCGCGCCGCCGCCCGGCCGGACGGCGCCACCCACCTGTCGATGGGCGGCCCGCCGCGACGTCGATCACGCGGTGGTGGTCGGCTCCGCCTGGCTGCGCCGGCGGCTGCCCGGCAGCACGACCATCAGGATCATGCCCACCAGCACGAGGCCGATACCCACGGCCGCCCAGGTGGTCACGTCGATGCTCGAACCGGTGCTGGCCAGCGAGGCGGCCGAGGTCAGACCCGTCCCTCCGCTCGCCGATCCGGCTGCGGTGGACCCGCCATCGGCCCAGCACGTCCCGACCTCGCCGGCCACGGCGGCGGACGCGCCGGCGACGAGGAGGATCGCGGCCGTGACGATCGTTGCCAGCATCCTGCGCATCACTGTGTCTACCCCCGCACTCCCGGATGAACGGGCCCGGTGGCACCCGCCGGCCAGATCTAACACCACGTTCACCAATGCCCGCCAATCGGGTGACAGGTTTTGTGGTCTTCGTCTCTTCCGGGGTCACCGACCAGCCGGAGCGGAACCCTGCCTGCCCCGGTTGACGACCGGGCCACCCGACGGGGTTCGCTCGCGCACCGCCGGCCGGGCCACCGGTCCACGTCGCGACCGGACCTGCGTTGTCGTCGCCTGCGGTCGTGGCCCGTGGTCGTGGCCCGTGATCGTGGCCTGTGATCGTCGTCATGGCCCGTGCGGGCGCGATTTGCTACCCTGCTGCTCGAAGGTCATGAGTGCCAGCAGATAGCCCCGGCTTGCTGGCCGGCAACCCTCCTACCGCGGTGGGGTGCCCCGGGTGAAGACCTGGCCGTTCGCGAGGTGCGACCGGCAAGCGCGGGCCTCCACCCAGGCGGTCCGATGGACTGCAGGAGTGGATCGTCGTGACCCTCGCCCTCGAACGCCCCGACCTGGTCGCCGTCTTCGCGCCGGAACCCCCGGTGGCCGGCACCGTCGCGGCCACCCCGCCGCGGCGCGGACCGGTCAGCCACCCGCAGGGTCCGGGCCTGGAGGTCGTCGGCGCGGGCGCCCAGGTCCCGTTGGCCACCGGCGGGACGATCGAGTACGCCAACCTGGACCACGGCGCCTCGGCACCGGCCCTGCGGGCGGTCCGGGACACCGTCGACGCGCTGCTGGACCGGTACGCCAGCGTGCACCGTGGCGCCGGTTGGCACTCCAAGGTCTGCACCAGCCTCTACGAGGGTTCCCGCGAGCCGGTGCGCTCCTTCGTGGGCGGCCGCCCGGAAGATGCGGTCATCTTCACCCGGCACACCACCGACTCGTTCAACCTGCTGGCGCACTGCCTCCCGCCCCGCACCACGGTGGTCGTCTTCGAGACCGAGCACCACGCCGCTCTCCTGCCCTGGTCGGCCGAGCGGGCCCCGGAGTCGGCGCAGCGCCGGGTCGTCCGGGTGCCGGCGCCCGAGGCGGCCGAGCACGCCGTCGATCTCGTCGACGACGCGCTGCGCCGTCGGCGGCCCGGGCCCGCGCTGCTGGTCATCACCGGCGCGTCCAACGTCACCGGCGAGATCTGGCCGGTCGCCGAGCTGGCCCGGGTGGCCCGGGCCCGCGGCGCCCGGGTGGCCCTGGACGCCGCCCAGCTCGCCCCGCACCGGCCGTTCTCGATCACCGAACTCGGCGTCGACTACGTCGCGCTGTCCGGGCACAAGCTCTACGCGCCGTACGGCGCCGGCGCGCTCGTGGGCCGGGCCGACTGGCTCGCCGCGGCACCGCCGTACCTGATCGGCGGCGGGGCCACCGCATCGGTCACCGCCGAGGGCACCGAGTACAAGCCGCTGCCGGACCGGCACGAGGCCGGCTCGCCGAACGTGCCCGGCGCGGTGGCCCTGGCCACCGCCTGCCACGTCCTGGCCACGGCCGACCGGGAGTCCCTGGCCCAGGCCGAATCCGCGCTGACCGAAACGCTGCGCCGGGGCCTGGCCGCCATTCCGGGCGTCACCGTGCACGCACTGTTCGGCGAGCGGGCCGACAGCATCGGCGTGGCCACGTTCACCGTCGCCGGGCAGCCGGCCGCCGTGGTGGCGGCGGCGCTCTCGGCCGAGCACGGCATCGGGGTGCGGGACGGGGCGTTCTGCGCCCACCCGCTGGTCCGCAAGCTGCTCGGCGCGGCCGGCTGCGCCGACTCGAGCAACGGGCAGGCGCTGCGCGCGTCGGTCGGCCTGGGCACCACCACCGAGCACGTGCAGCGCCTGGTGCACGCGGTCGAGGCCATCGCCGAGCGGGGGCCGCGGCTGCGGTACGTGGTGCGGGACGGCCGGCCGGTCCCGGCGGTCGACGGCCGCGAACTGCCCGTCATCGCCCCCTGGCAGAAGTAGGCGGGCCGACCCGGGTGCGGCCGGCGCGCGAGTCAGGCCGGCAGCACGCAGCCGACCGGCAGCTCCAGCCGGTTCGCCGCCAGCAGGGTCCGGTCGGCCAGGATGTCGCGCGTCGGGCCGTCGGCGACGATCTGCCCGTTGTTCATGATCACCGAGCGTGGGCACAGCTGCAGGGCGTATAGCAGGTCGTGGGTGACCATCACGGTGGTCAGCCCCAGCGAGAGCACGATCTGCGCGAACTCCCGGCGGGCCAACGGGTCCAGGTTGGACGACGGCTCGTCGAGCACGAGCACGGTCGGGTCCATCGCCAGCACGGTGGACGCGGCCACCCGGCGCCGTTGCCCGAAGGACAGGTGGTGCGGGGCCCGCGGGGCGGCGGCCACCATGCCGGTCGCCGCCAGCGCCGCGTGCACACGGCGGTCCAGCTCCGGCCCGCGATGGCCGAGATTGCGTGGCCCGAAGGCGACGTCGTCGCGCACCGTCGGCGAGAAGAGCTGGTCGTCGGGGTCCTGGAACACCACCCCGACCCGGCGGCGGATCTCGCGCAGGGATCCTGTCGCGGCCCGGATCCCGTCCACCCGCACCGAACCGGCGCCGGCCAGCAGCGTGCCGTTGAGATGCAGGACCAGCGTGGTCTTCCCGGCGCCGTTCGGGCCGAGAATGGCCACCCGCTCCCCCGGCCGGACGGTCAGGTTCACCCCGAAGAGCACCTGCCGGCCATCCGGGTAGGCGAAGGCGAGATCGCTGACCTCCAGCAATCCCTGCCCGGTCGGGCTCATCGGGCACCGGCCAGGGCCACACCGCAGATCAGGCCGGCGGCGACCGGTGCGGTCAGGGCCGCCAACCAGGATCGGCGAGGCGCCCGGGCGGCGGTGTCCGCCGGCTCCGGGCCGAATCCGTACCCGCGGGCCAGCATGGCCACGTACACCCGCTCTCCCCGTTCGTAGGACCGCACGAACAGGGCCCCGGCGGTCCGCGCGATGCCCGCCACCTGCCAGAGCCAGCGCGGGTCGTCGCCGCGGGAGATCCGCGCGATCCGCATCCGGCGCAGGTCGTCGGCCAGCACCTGCCAGTAGCGCACCATGAAGCCGGCGATGCCGACCACGGCCCGCGGCACCCGGAGGCGTTCCAGTGCGAGCAGCAACTCGGCGACCGTGGTGGTCGCGGTGAGCAACGAGGTCGCGGCCACCCCGAGGGTGCCCTTGACCACGATGTTCCAGGCCCCCCACAGGCCCGGCTCGGACAGCGTCAGGAAGCCGACCTGCAGGTACGGGGCGTGCCCGACCAACGGCAGGAACACGGCGAAGGCCAGGAACGGAACCTCGATCACCAGGCGCCGGGCCAGCTTTCCCAGCGGCACCCGCCCGATCAGGGCAATGCCGACCAGGATGGCGGCGTCCAGGGCGAACGCCCAGATCGCCTCGCGCGGGGTGGCGACCACCGCGAAGACGAACAGCACGGTGGCGACCAGCTTGCACTCCGGGGCCAACCGGTGGACGCCGGAATCGGCGTGCACGAAGAACACGTGATGGTGCGCCGCGCCGCTGCCCACGACGCTCAGCCCGTCGTGGCGGAGCGTCGACGGGTCCACCGGATCGCCAGCACGACCGCGCCGGCCAGCGCGAAGCACAGCACCACGCCGATGACCCCGGACAGTCCCGTGGACAGCCAGGAGTGCTGCACGCCGGCGACCTCGTAGTCGGCCAGGGGCGTCCCGGCCATCGCGTGCGGGGCGGCCTGCGCCTCGAACCCCTGGTCGATGGCGACGCGCTCGAGCCCGTCCGGCGACGAGCTGGCCAGCGGGCTGACGAAGAAGGCGAGGATCAACGCGATCCCGATACCCACGAGCACGAACACCCGGACCGGCCGGCGCGCCGGGCCGCGCCCGCCCGTCATGCCGCACTCCCGGTGGCCGGTGTGGCCGCGGGCGCGCGCATCGTCAGGGCAGGGCGCAGGTCCCGCGCCCCGTAGACCAGATCGGGCCGGGTGCCCAGCACCGCGCCGACCGTCAGCGCCGTGATGACCGCCTCGCCGACGCCGATCAGCATGTGCACGCCGATCATCGCGACGGCGACGGTGCCGACCGCCGCTCCTCCGGTGCCGCCGACCGCGTAGTAGAGGGTGAACACCAGCGAGGCCAGCACGACCCCGCACCAGGCGGCGATGGCCGACGCGGCGACGACCGAGGACTTCTTTCTGGGCAGCAGCTTTCGGATCAGCACGAAGATCCCGTAGCCGCCGAAGCAGGTGGTGTAGCCCATCAGGATGATGTTCAGACCCAGCGCGGTGAGGCCGCCGTCGGCGAACACCAGGGCCTGCACGATGAAGACCACCGACATGGCCAGGCTGCCGACCCACGGCCCGACGAGCACGGCGGCCAGCAGCCCGCCGAGCAGGTGCCCGCTGGTGCCACCGGCGACCGGAAAGTTCAGCATCTGCATGGCGAAGATGAAGGCGGCGACCAGCCCGGCCAGCGGGATCTGCCGGTCGTCCAGGCCGGCCGCGGCCTTGCGCACGGACACCACGATCAGCCCGGCCGCCACCACGCCGCCGACCAGCGACGTCGGCGCGTTGATGAACCCGTCAGGAATATGCATGGACGCCTCCGTTGGCCCGATTCGAGTAGGTGGTGGCCACCCGGTCCAGCGCGGCCAGGTCGGGCACGACCTCGACCCGGCTGCACAGGGACTCGTACAGCGGCATGTCGGACCCGGCCAGGACCCAGGAGTACCGGGCCTCCGGGGTCAGCCAGATGACCTCCCGGGCGCGCCGGGACAGCTCCTCCAGGGCCTCGGGATGCGGGTCCTTGCCGTTGCCCCGCCCGTCCCCGAGGATGAGCACGGTGGTGCGGCGGTTGATCTCGCCGCCGTACTGTTCCATGAAGGTGACCAGCGCCCGGCCGTAGTCGGAATTGGCATCGACGTCGAGGATGTCGCCGCCCATCAGCAGGCCCAACGCCTCCTCAACCCCGTGGTCGGCGAACACGTCGGTCACCTCGGCGATGTCGTCGACGAAGGCGAACGTGCGCACCCGGGGCACCAGGCGCTGCAGGCCGTGCACCACCTGCAGGGTGAACCGGCTGGAGAGCCGGACCGACAGGCTGACGTCGGCCAGGATCACCAGCCGGGGCCGGTCCTCCGCCCGGACCACCGAGACCGGCCGGAACGGGATCCCGTCGTAGCGCATGCTCTGGTGCATCGTCCGGGCCGAGTCGATCTTGCCGCGCGCGCCCGGCCGGCGGCGGTGGGTCAGCGCCCCGCTCATCGAGCGGACCAGCTCGCGCAGCGTCTCCTCCAGGCGAACCCGGTCGGCCTCCGAGATCGCCTGCACCGCCGCCTGCCGGGCCGGGGCCGCCTCCTCCACGGCCTGCTCGCGCAGGGCGGCGAACGCGGCCAGGTGCTTGCGGAGCATCTCCGGCAACCGGTCCATGATGCCGGCCACCTGGGTCCGCATCATGGCCAGCACCTCGGGCGGCAGGTCCGGGTCCTCCCCCGCCGCCAGCCAGTCCATCAACGCCGCCTCCTCGGCGATGGACAGGTTGGTGTCGAGCGTGGCCCCGGTCGCCGTGGTCAGCTCGTGCGGCATGGTGGCGCCGTGCAGGTGGCTGGTCTCGATCTGGACCCGGGGCGCGCCGTTGTCGGTGGTGGGCCGGTCGGCCGAAAGCACCATCTCGTCGCTCAGCGCGGCCAGGTCGACCTTGTTGGCCTCCTGGTGCAGGTTGTACTGCTGCGCCATGTCCTTGGGGTCGAAGTACTTGCGGATGTCCTTGGGCTTCTCGTGGCTGTGCCCGAAACCCGGTGTCTGCGAGGGTTCCTCGGTCAGGGTGAAGTTCCGCAGCTCGCCCTCGTCGATCAGGTCGTCGTGGGCGTGCGAGTGGCCGTCGGGTTCGGCCGTCCACACCGGCTGCAACGAGAAGAAGGCGTCGAAGACGGTGTCGAACGTCTCGCGGTCGCGCCGGTCCTTGACCAGGGTGACCAGCAGAGCCCCGCGCAGGGTCTCGCGGTCGGCCAGCACCCCGGGCTGCGCCGAGGCGGCCACCGCATCGACCACCTCGGCCACCGACACCCGCATCCCGGCCAACCGCAGGAACCGGGTGAACCGGTGGATGGTCTCCTGCATGGCCGGTCCTAGATCGCGCGGCGGCGGCCGAGGCCCGCGGCGAACGAGCGCTTGCCCCGGTCGGGCCCGACCGTGTTCGTCGGCAGCGGCTCGGGCACCAGGTCGTCGTCCCCGGCGGCGTACGGCGGGGTGCCGTAGTGGCCGGGCCCGTGCCGGCCGGGCCTGTCCTTCTCCGCCCGCCGGGTCACGCCGACCTGGTCCGGCCCGTGGTCGTGGTCGGCGGCGCGGTGATCGTCGTGGTCGTGGTCGTGATCGCCGTCCCCATGGCTGTGCGTGTGGTCGCCGTGGGAATGCGAGTGACCGTGGCCGTGCGCATGGTCGGGCCGGTGGTCCGGCACGACGGCGTTCGGGTCGACCAGCTTCGGCAGGGCCTTGACCGCCCGGGCGTGGTCGCGTTCGTACTTGACGACGACCGAGACGGTGTCGGCCAGGGTGGCCGCGTCCAGTTCGGTGGCTCCCAGCACGGCCAGGGTGCGGGCCCAGTCGATGGTCTCGGAGATGCTCGGCGCCTTGCGCAGCTCCAGGTCGCGCAACCCGCGGACCACCTGGACCAGCTGGGCGGCCAGCGCGTCGGACAGGCCGGTCTCCTTGCTGCGCAGGATCTCCAGTTCGCGGTCGGCGTCCGGGTAGTCCAGGAACAGGTGCAGGCAGCGCCGCTTGAGCGCGGCCGACAGGTCGCGGGTGTTGTTCGAGGTCAGCAGCACCAGCGGCGCCGTCCGGGCCGCGAACCGGCCGATCTCGGGGATGGAGATCTGGTACTCGCCCAGGGTCTCCAGCAGGACGGCCTCCAGAGCCTCGTCGGCCCGGTCGATCTCGTCGATCAGCAGGACCGCCGGCTCGTCGCCGTGGATCGACTCGAACAGCGGGCGCGGGGCCAGGAACCGCTCGGAGAAGAAGACCGAGTCGTGCTTGGCCAGCAGATCGACCGCCGACTCCAGATCGGGTGCCTCCGCGACGATCTCACCGATCTTGTCGCGCAGGAGCTGGGTGTAGAGGAGCTGCTTGCCGTAGTCCCAGTCGTACAGGGCCTTCGTCTCGTCCTGGCCCTCGTAGCACTGCAGGCGGACCAACCGGCGGCCGGTGATCGCGCTGATGGCCTTGTCCAGCTCGGTCTTCCCGACGCCGGCCGGGCACTACAGCAGTGCCGGGCGGTCCAGCTGCATCATCAGGAAGACGGTGGTGGCGACCCGCCGGTCGGGAATGTACCCGTGCTCGGCCAGAGCGGCACTGACTTCGTCGACGGTGGCGAATGTGCTCACGAAGGGCTCCTCGGTGGGGTCCGGGCGGCCCGGCTCAGGGTTGAACCGGGCCGCTCGGAAGTGGGGGCTCGCGCGGACGGCTAGCTGAGCAGGTCGTCCAGGTCGCCGTTCATGCAGTGCTCGACGACCGGGCGGACGGTGTCGAACGTGCACTCCTTGGCGTTGCCCGGCGTGCAGGCGTCACCCAGGATGTGGTTGGTGATCCGGTCGACGTCGGCCTTGTCGCCCTTGATGACCGGCGCGTTCTTGTAGTACTCCGTCGGGCCCTGGCCGAGGCGGTTCTTGGAGTAGCTGGACTGCGTGACGTCGACGAACTTCTCCGGGATCCCGACGTCGCGCAGCAGCCGGATACCGGCGGCCAGCGCGGCCTCGGCGGCCTGCACGTCGGTCATGCCGTGGGTGTCGACGCCCATGGCCTGGGCGATCTCGGCGAACCGCTTGTACTGCGTCGGCATGTTGAACGCCCAGACCCGGGGCAGCGCGATCGCGTTGTTCAGCCCGTGGTGGGTGTCGTAGAACGCGCTGATCGCGTGCGAGGTGGAGTGGATGATGCCCAGGCCACCGGAGTTGAACGCCTGGGCGGCGATGTACTGCGCGTACATCATGCCCTCGCGGCCGGCCAGCTCGGTCGGGTTCCAGGTGGCCTGACGCAGGTGGTCGTTGGTCAGCTTGATGGCCCGGATGGCGTTGCCGAGCGACGGCTCGAAGTTCAGCCGGGAGACGTACGGCTCGCTCGCGTGGGCCAGCACGTCGAAGCCGCACTGCGCGGTGTAGTCGATCGGGCAGGTGTAGTAGACCGTCGGGTCGTCGATCGCCAGGGTGGCCACCGCGGCGTCGTCGAAGGCGACGTACTTGTGGGGGTTGTTCGGATCCGTCGTGGTGTCGGTGATGACGTAGGCCCAGGACGTCTCCGAGCCGGTGCCGGCCGTGGTGGAGATGGCGATGTGCGGGGGGTTCCGCGGGTTCTCGGACTTGTTGAAGCCCTCGAAGTCGTTGACGTTGCGGCCGTCATGGGCGACCGAGATGCGGGCACCCTTGCACGCGTCGTGGCTGGAGCCGCCACCGATGGAGATGAAGCTGTCGCACTCGTTCTCCTGGTACAGCGCCACCGAATCCATGACGTTGTAGTCCTTGGGGTTCGACTCGACCTGGTCGTACAGGACGGCCTCGATCCCGTGCCACTTGAGCGAGCCCATCAGCTGCTCGACCAGGCCCGATCCGCGCAGGCCCGAGGTCATCACCAGCGGCTTGCGAAAGCCCAGCTTGATCGCCTCCGGGCCGACCATCTCGAACGCACCCGGCCCGAGCATGGCCCGGGGGAAGGGGTGGAACTCCTTGATGGGAAACGGCTTGAGCAGTTCCTCGACCTTCATGGTCTCTCCTCTTTCGCGCAGGCGACATCGCCTGACGGACACCGGATTGGATGGCCTCGAAGCCCCACAGCCAGTGCTTCGGTAGACAAGGGCGACGCTACGACCGGGCCGGAGCCGGCGGAAGGCCTCGACCGGGAAACCGTCCGATCGGAACCCCGACCTGTCCGGATGGATAGGTCCGGGCCGACCCGCCGGGTGGGTGGAACCGCCAGAACGACGTTACATCGGAGCGAATGATCCTGTAAAGAGCCGCGCAACGTTCGGGCAACGGTCCCGGTGGCACAGTGCTCGCCAGTCGGGCCGGCATGGCGACATCGCCTGCCGCTCCTCGCTTTTCCCGCCGCACCCGGAGGTGCGGCGGGCCGTTGCCGACCCGGCCGGGGCATCGACCCGCTCGCGCCCGCCGGTCAGGTGCGAAACTGGCACGATGAGTACCCCGCCCGGCCCACCGCCGGTGGCCGCCGCGCCGGTGGGCCACACCCACCGCCCGCCGCCGGCGGCCCCGGTCGTCGGGGCCGAGCGGCCCGAGGTCATCGAGGACTGGGCCGAGCTGTTCTCCGCGCTGGCCGACGTCAACCGGCTGCGCCTGCTGCTGGCCATCCACCACACGCCGGGGATCAACGTCACCGAGCTCGCCGCGGCCGTCGGCATGGGCGCCAACGCCACGTCCCATGCCCTGGCCGCGCTGCGGCTGCGCGGGGTGGTCCGGGCCGAACGGGCCGGCCGGGAACGCCGCTGGAGCATCGCCAGCGACGAGATCCACACCCTGCTGCATCAGGTCGGGGCCACCCATTCACCCCTGCATCCCGAACACTGACCCGCGCCGGGCGGGTTCGGGCCTCGCCGGGTCGGGCGAACCCCGGGTTCGCTGATCAAACCCGGGCCCGAAGGGGACGAATCCGGCGCGCGGCGCGGGTTTGATCAGCCCAGGCGGCCATCGCGCCCGCGTTCGCTGATCAAAGCCGCGGCCATACCGGGCAAATCCGGCGTCGGGCCCGGGTTTGATCAGCGAAGGTGGGGCCGCGCCGATCGGAACACGATCCGGGGGACGCCGACGGGGCCGGGCGGCTGTGCCACCCGGCCCCCGCCCGCGTCTGTCGAGGTGGGCGGGGGTGCGTCCCGGACTTCCGCGTGAGTTCGTCGAAAGTGCTTGACGCCTCAACTCGGCGCTCGCACCATCGACGTCAGAAGGGGGCAGTGGGACTCGCACTCCCCCCAGGTCCGC
>NZ_JBMDXT010000149.1:0-1648 GCF_048594475.1 Nakamurella sp.
CCCGGGCCCGGGCCGGTGCGGCCGGGATCACTCATGCCGGGCACCCCCGCACCGCACGTCCGGTGGTCCGTGCCGCGGGCAGCGCCGGCTCCGGGCGGGGCCGGTCGCGGCGGGCGGAGCGGGACGCGGCGGGGGCGGCATCGGTGCGGGACGGTCCGGTCACGGCGCCGATTATTCGCCTGCCCGGCCCGGGCCCCGAGCACTGTGCCATCATCGGTCCCGACGGGCGGGTTGGAATCCGGTGCGAATCCGGAGCGGTCCCGCCACTGTGACCAGGACCGACGTGACCCGCGACCCGCGGCGCGCGGGCCCGGAAGCCAGGGCATTCCCTCCGTCCCGCGACCCCCCGGTCGCGGACCCGGTCGGCCGAGCGTGCGAGGCCGCCATGACAGGAAGGACCGGGCGGACCCGGTCCGGCGACGCCGTCGCCGGGTTGCGGCCGCGCGGTTCCGGACAGGCGCGGGCGTGGACACCCGCACGAGTCGAGAGGCGGCCGTCGCCGCGATGCCCAGCTACCCGTTCACCGCCGTCGTCGGCTCCGACGACATGGCGATCGCCCTGATCCTGACCACCGTCGCCCCCGAGGTCGGCGGGGTGCTGGTGCGCGGCGAGAAGGGCACCGCGAAGTCGACGACGGTGCGGGCGCTGGCCGGCCTGCTGCCCCCGGTGGCGGTGGTCGACGGCTGCCGGTTCAGCTGCGACCCGGCCGATCCCGACCGGGCGTGCCCGGATGGGCCACATCCGCCCGGAGCGGCGGCGTCCACCCGGCCCGCCCGCCTGGTCGAGCTGCCGGTCGGGGCGACCGAGGACCGGGTGATCGGGTCGTTGCACCTGGAACGGGCGCTGACCGCCGGGGTCACCGAGTACGAGCCGGGTCTGCTGGCCGCCGCGCACCGCGGCCTGCTCTACGTCGACGAGGTCAACCTGCTGCACGACCACCTGGTCGACCTGCTGCTGGACGCCGCCGCGATGGGCCGGTCGACGGTGGAACGCGAGGGTGTCTCGATCGCGCACGCCGCCCGCTTCGTGCTGGTCGGCACCATGAACCCGGAGGAGGGGGAGCTGCGCCCGCAGCTGCTCGACCGGTTCGGGTTGACGGTGGAGATCGCCGCCCCGCGGGATCCCGCCCGGCGGGCCGAGGTGGTCCGCCGGCGGCTGGCCCACGACGCCGACCCCGAGGGGTTCGCCGCCCGCTTCGCCGCCGACGAGCGGGCCACGGCGCAGCGGATCGCCGCGGCCCGGGCCGCCCTGCCGGCCGTGGTGCTCGGGGACGGGGCGCTGACCAGGATCGCCGAGGTCTGCGCGGCGTTCGAGGTCGACGGGATGCGGGCCGACATCGTCACCGCCCGGGCGGCGGTCGCCCACGCGGCCTGGCACGGCCGCCGGTACGTCACCCGGGACGACATCCGGGCCGCCGCGCGGCTCGCTCTGCCACATCGCCGGCGGCGCAACCCGTTCGACGCCCCCGGGCTCGACGAGGAGCTGCTCGAGCGCATCCTCGGCGCGGACGAACCGGACCCGCCGCCACCGGCCGGACCGGGGCCGGCCGACGGGACGTCGGCGGCCGAGGGCGACCGGGTGCCGGACCCCCGCGCGACCGGTGCGCCGGCCGCCCGGGCGGCGGACCCGGGATCCGCGGCAGACCCGG
>NZ_JBMDXT010000015.1:0-3243 GCF_048594475.1 Nakamurella sp.
GGCCAGTGAGGCCGCGGGCACGCCGAACACGGCCCGCGCGGCGAGCGGGTGCACCGCCAGCTGGATGCCGCGCTGATCCGCGGTCGGCGCGTGCGGCAGGCGCCGCGGCATCACCACCGCGCGGGTGTGCAGGCCGCCGACCGGGACGTGGAACGCGGCCGACCGCATCCGCGGACCGTCCGGCACGTCGATGGGCAGCGCCCCCGACAGGGAGAACACCAGGGTCAGCCAGGGGCTGGGGAATCCGCGGTGCTCACCGGGCAGCGGCGGCATCCGGTAGCCGACCATGCCCGGCACCGCGGCCCGGGCCGCGGGCGGCGGGACCAGTCGGACCAGCGCCTCGGGAGCCGGGTCGGCGGGCATGCGATCACGGTAGCCCCGGCCGGTGCGGGCGGTCCGGATCGTTAGGGTGGGGTGATTCGCCCGAACCGCGGGCCGACGGATGGTGTGCCGGGAAGTCTGGTCGGCGGAAGGATCCTGCATGCCATCTGGGCCCTCGTCCGAACCGTCGCCCGAGTCGGCGTCCCCGTCGGTGTTCTCCCGCGGGTCGTGGGCCGAGGACAGCCGGCTCGCCCAGATCCTGCGCAGGGAGACGGTCGGCGGCGCGCTGCTGCTGGGCGCCGCGGTCATCGCGCTGGTCTGGGCCAACTCGCCGTGGTCGGCCTCCTACTTCGCCATGCTCGACGCCGTGGCGGGACCGACGTTCCTCCACCTGGACCTGTCCCTGGAGGCCTGGGCGGCCGACGGGCTGCTGGCCATCTTCTTCTTCGTGGCCGGGTTGGAACTGAAGCGGGAGTTCGTCGCCGGCGACCTGCGCGACCCGAAACGGGCGGCGGTGCCGGTGTTCGCCGCGGTCGGCGGCATGCTGGTGCCGGCCGCGATCTACCTGGCCTTCGCGGCGGGTACGGCGCCCAAGGGGTGGGCCATCCCGACGGCCACCGACATCGCGTTCGCGCTGGCCGTGCTGGCGGTCATCTCCACCCACCTGCCGTCGGCGCTGCGCACCTTCCTGCTGACCCTGGCCGTGGTCGACGACCTGCTGGCCATCATCGTGATCGCGGTGTTCTACACCGCCGACCTGCAGCTGGGGTTCCTGGCGCTGGCCCTGATCCCGCTGGCCGGGTTCGGGTTGCTGGTGCAGCGGCGGATCAGCCACTGGTACCTGCTGCTCCCGCTGGCGGTGGCCACCTGGGTCCTGGTCCACGCGTCCGGGGTGCACGCCACGGTGGCCGGCGTCCTGCTCGCCTTCACCGTGCCGGTCCGCCCGCACCCCCGGGACAAGGAGCCCGGAACCGGGCTCGCGGAGCGGTTCGAGCACCTGCTCCGGCCCATCTCGGCCGGCGTGGCGGTGCCGCTGTTCGCCCTGTTCTCGGCCGGCGTGACCATCGGCGGGCTCAGCGGGTTCGCCTCGGCGCTGACCGACCCGATCGCCATCGGCATCATCTGCGGGCTCGTCGTGGGCAAGCCGATCGGCATCCTGGCCGCCACGTTCCTGACCTCCAAGGCGCTGCGCCGGCCGCTGCAGCAGGGGTTGACCTGGCCGGACGTCACCGGGGTGGCGATGCTGGCCGGCATCGGGTTCACCGTGTCGCTGCTGATCGGTGAGTTGGCCTTCGCGGCCAATCCCGAATCCGACGACCACGTGAAGATCGCGGTGCTGACCGGTTCGCTGAGCGCCGCCCTGCTGGCTGCCGTCGTGCTGCGGCTGCGCAACCGGCGGTACCGCGCGATGTGCGAGGAGGAGAACCGGGACGACAACCACGACGGCATCCCCGACGTCTACGAGCGCGAGTAGCCTGCCCGGCGTGACCGACTCCCCCCGAGCCCTCGTCCGACCGCCGTCCCCGCACCTGGCCGACGGCCTGCTGACCCACCTGGAACGGGTCCCGGTGGACGTGGACCTGGCCCGGCGGCAGTGGGACGGGTACGTGGCCGCGCTGACCGGGGCCGGCTGGGACGCGGTCGAGGTGCCGGCCGTGCCGGAGTGCCCGGACGGCGTGTTCGTCGAGGACACCGTGGTGATGGTCGGCGGCACCGCGGTGATCACCCACCCGGGCGCCGAGCCCCGCCGGGCGGAGACCCTGGGCACCTCGGTGACGGTGCGCGCGCTGGGCTACCCGACTGCGACCATCGAGGACGGGCACCTGGAGGGCGGTGACGTGCTCAAGATCGGCACCACCGTGTACGTCGGCCGCACCGCCCGCACCGACGCCGCCGGGGTGGCCGCGCTGCGCCGGATCTGCGCGCCGCTGGGCCACCGGGTGGTGGCGGTGCCGACGACCAAGGTGCTGCACCTGAAGTCCGCGGTCACCGCGCTGCCGGACGGCACCGTGATCGGCT
Source organism: Nakamurella sp. (assembly GCF_048594475.1). Classification (NCBI taxonomy): domain Bacteria; kingdom Bacillati; phylum Actinomycetota; class Actinomycetes; order Nakamurellales; family Nakamurellaceae; genus Nakamurella; species Nakamurella sp. Next base: position 2,341 of record NZ_JBMDXT010000015.1, read on the forward strand.
ACCCGCCGCTGGTCGACGACCCGGGGTTCTGGCCGCACTTCCGGCCGGTGCCCGAGGAGGGCGGGTCGCACGTGGTCGATCTGGGTGACGGGCGCCTGCTGATGGCCGCATCGGCGCCCCGGTCGGCCGCGCTGATCGCCGACCTCGGGTTCACCCCGGTCCCGGTCGACATCTCCGAGTTCGAGAAGCTCGAGGGCTGCGTGACGTGCCTGTCCGTTCGCCTTCGTCACGCTCCGTCGACCGAGGTCTGAGGTCCGTCCGGGGTCGGCCCCGGTCGGCCCGTGAACCACCCCGTCGGGGTGTCACCCGCGGTGGCAACCGGATCGGCCGCGGGGCAAGATCGTCGGGGGCAATGACGCCCGCGGAGCAACGAGAGGAACTCGTGAAGAAGATCATCAACGACCCGTCCACCGTCGCGGCCGAGGCGCTCGAGGGCATGGCCCTGGCCTACCCGGACCTGCTGACCGTGCACTTCGATCCGAACTACGTCACCCGGGCCGACGGGCCGGTGCAGGGGAAGGTCGCGATCGTCTCCGGCGGTGGCAGCGGGCACGAGCCGCTCGCCGGCGGGTACGTCGGGCCGGGCGGCCTGGACGCGGCCGTCCCCGGGGCCGTGTTCACCTCGCCCACCCCGGATCAGATCCTCGACGCGACCAAGGCGGCGGACGGCGGCGCCGGCGTCGTGCACCTGGTGCTCAACTACACGGGCGACGTGCTCAACTTCGAGACCGCCGCGGAACTGGCCGAGGCCGAGGACATCAACGTCCGGGCCGTCGTGATTGACGACGACGTGGCCGTCAAGGACTCCACCTACACCGCCGGCCGGCGCGGCGTCGGCGGGGCGATCCCCTGGTACAAGATCACCTGCGCGGCCGCGGCCCGCGGCGACGACCTGGACTCGGT